>CAMCTH010000133.1 GCA_945877965.1 Planctomicrobium piriforme
CAGCCGAGATTGAGCGTCGCCAGCGTCCATGCGGCGATTAGATACCAATCGAACTCGCTGGAGAGAGGCGTGCCGACGGTCGTCAGCGCGCGATGGATCAGGAACAGCGTGTGCGCGAAAACTCCCGCTGCCGCAAAGCCCAGCAGCAACGCCCCGCGCACGCCGCTACGGAACCACAACCGCGTCGCTTCCAGAGCGAGCGCCACGGCGTAGCTGGCGGTGAAACAGGTAAGGGAGATGCCGGCGAGCATGGAATCGAATGGGGAGTGGGGAATGGGGAATGGGGAATGTACGAAGCGGAGTCGAGCCGCAAGTCATTCCCCATTCCCCATTCCCATTTCCCCGTTACTCCTTGGGTTCGTCTTCGAGTCCGTAGTCTTTGAGTTTTTTGTGCAGCGTGTTGCGGTTGATGCCGAGTCGGGCGGCCGCCTTGATCTGCACGTTGTCGCTGGCCGCGAGCACCTGCACGATCAACTCTTTTTCGACGCGGTCGACGATCTTGGCGTGCAAGTTCGTTTCGCCCGGCACGGCCGTCGTCAGCCCTTGTTGCACGAGTTCGTACGTCAGCGTTTCGAGGTCGGTCCCCTTGAAGCGCGGGGCCCGCGCGGAACTGCCGCCGGTCCCCTGCATCGCCTCGGGCAGCAGATCGAGCGTCAGCTCATCGCCCGGCGCCATGACGACCGACCGCTCGATGTAGTTCTGCAACTCGCGGACGTTGCCGGGCCAGTGATACGACTCGAGCGCTTCGAGCGCCTTCCGATCGATGTGGACGACGTAGCGATCGTTCCGCTCGTTGTACATGTTCAAGAAGTAGCCGACCAACTCGGGAATGTCTTCGCGCCGTTCGCGGAGCGGCGGCAGCCGGATCGGGACGACGTTCAAGCGATAGAACAAGTCCTCGCGAAAACGTTCCGCTTCGACCTCGTCGGCCAAGTCGCGATTGCTGGCGGCAATGACGCGGACGTCGACCCGAATCGTGTGCGTATCGCCGACCCGTTCAAACTCGCGCTCTTGCAAGACGCGGAGCAGCTTCACTTGCAGCTTCGGCGTCGTGCTGTTGATTTCGTCGAGGAAGACGGTTCCGGTGTGCGCGGCTTCGAAGCGGCCGGTGCGGTTATCGATTGCACCCGTGAACGAGCCGCGGACGTGGCCGAACAGTTCGCTTTCGAGCAAGCTTTCCGACAACGCTCCGCAGTTGACGCGGACGAACGGACCGCTGCCGCGCGGGCTCAGGGTGTGAACTGCCTTCGCAATGAGTTCCTTACCGGTGCCGGTCTCGCCCAGGAGCAGGACGCTGGCGTTTGACTGCGCGACTTTCCGCGTGAGTTGATAGACCTTCTCCATGGCCGGGCCGGAACCGATCAATCCGGGGATCGGCGGTCCGCTTTGGTTCTGTGAATCAAAATCTCGCGACGAGCGACTCATGGGGAGGGGGCCGGGGTGGGAAGGCCGGCGGCGGCCGAGGTCTTGCGCTCGGCGCGGACGGGGAGCGACGCGGCCCGCGCTTCCATCACATCCAACAGCGACGCCAGCAACTGCTGCGTCGGCTTGTCGAGCGATTCGGAAGCGTTGTAACGTTCATACTGACGATTAATCTCGACGGTCGTGAGCATCGTGCCATAGCGGATCACGTTCTCGCCGAAAGCGAGGGCCGCCGCTTGGCGGAGTGCCAACGGTTGCGACGTCGCACTGGCGAGGTCGACGAGCGTCCGCTGCGCCGCGGGCGATCCGAGCTGACCGAGCACGCCGATGATGCCGTTGCTCGGCGTTGCCGAACTCGCCGCCTGCAAGAGGGCCGGCTCGTATGGTTTCAGATTGAAGACCGTGTTGTTCGATTGCAGCAGTTGCCGCATCGCGGCGAGCGCGACGCCGGCGCGGCGGACCCGTTCCTGTCCGGGAACGAACGTTTGTCCGCCGACCGTCGGATTGAGTTCGAGTTGTCGCTTGAGCACGGCACCGTCCGTCGGGCGAATGATCGCGACGGTGTACGGATCTTCGTAGAGTCGCGTCCGGGTGCGATCGACGTCTTCCGGCTCGCAAATGACGGCGACCGGAATGCGGGCCGAGCGATAGTCGCTCCGCAACCGTGCCAAGAAATTCCCTTGCGACGGTTCGAGGAGCAAGCGATCGACGAAGACGAATTGAACGTCGGCTCGCGTTGCCGCGGCGGACAGCGCGGTCAGAACGTCGTCGAACGCCTCGGCCGACAGTTGCAAACCGGCCAGCATCCCGGCGACGTCGCGGCCGCGCACGGTCCGCTTGTCGACGACGAGCGCACGGTCGGTCCCTTGGGCCGTGGCGAACCACGCGAGCGAATCGGCCACGCCGCTCGAACCGGCGAATGGTTGAGTAGGTTTGAGGTTCATCACAGAGTCGACTGCCGCAAAGCGGATCGTCGGATCGGGGCTCACGGCGGCGCGAACGAGCGTCGTCGGCTGCCCGGCGAGGCCGATCAGCAGTTGCTCGCGCGACGCCGAGGCCGTGAGTTGACGGAGACAGAAACCGGCGACGACGTTGCGATCTTGGCCGGCCGTCAGTTCGAAGAGCGCGGCCAACTCGGCGGGCGAAAGTTTGTGGGCGGCGAACCACTCGGCGGCGGCCGTCGCTTGTTGGGCCGGATCGGGCGAGCTGAACGTCAGCGCTTCGAGCGCGGCGGCGTCGGCCAAACGTCGCGCCGTGGCGTCGCCGCTGGCATCGGCTGCGGCCGCGACATACGTCGCGGCGAGATTCAGATCGACGACGCGCGGTTGGTCGAGCACCGTCTTCGGTCGCATCGTCGCGGCGTCCCATTTCCAGACGGCCGTCGCATTGCCAAGCGGAGCGGCCAGCTTATAGAGACGATTCGCCTCGACGAACAACTTGACGGCCGCGGCATTCGCTTCCGGCAACTTACCGCGGCGTTTGGCCAGCGCGGCCTGGGCCGCTTGCCGAGTCGTCGGCGGCGAACCGGCGGCAAAGGCCGCGGCGTAGAGATCGTTCACGACCGCCGTCGCGGGATTGAGCGACAACGTTTTAACGGCGGCGGTCTTCGCGGCTTCGTCCCCTGCGGCTAGCACGACGCGCAGCGGCGCGAGGGCCGCATCGTCCAAGCCGGCCAGGGCCGTGCGGAGCATGAGTTGCTCGGCCGCACGGTTCGGATCGAGTAGGCCGTCGATAAGCGCGGTGATCGCACCGTCGCCGCCGGAGCGGAGACCGTTGATCGCCGCGACTCGCTCTTCGTAAGTCGGCGCTTGCAGTTGTTGAATCAGGCCGGCGATGCGTGCCGGGTCGCGATCGGCGGTGTTCATCGCCTTCACGATTTTGTCGGCCAGCGCCTTCCCTTCGGGCTGCAAGCCGGGGACCTCGCTGAGGCGGAGAACTTCGCGTTTGTTGAACTTTCGGCCGACCTCGACGAGTGCGGCATCGTCGGTCGCGGTTTCCGCCAGCTTCACGACCATCGCGCGAGCCAGTTCCGGTTGTTCGAGATCGACGAGCAGGCCGACGACGGCGAACATGTCGGTCGGTTTGGTCGGCTTGGTGTCGAGCAGAGCCTGGACCGAAGGATCGTCGCTGACGAGCGGCACGACGGGAGCGGCCTTCGGCGCATCCGCAGGAGCGGCAACCGGCGGCGCAGCGGGATCTTGCGCCATGGCAAACGACGAAGCGAGTGCGATAGTGAGGACGACGAGTGCGTGAAAGGTTTTCATAGGATGCAGCATCAAGTTTGTCGTTAGTGCTTCTTTTGCCGCATCCTCGCGGCGTCGCACGGCAAGGGCCCGTACCACCATTGGGTTCGATCGAACTACGCGAGTTTCTGTTTCCACCAGGCAACTTGCTTCGCAACTTCCGCCGGGGCGGTGCTGCCGTAACTGACGAACGCCGCCACCGCGTTGGCCGCGCCGAGGCTGTCGTATACGCGCGAATCCAATACCGGATGGGCCGCGGTGAATTCTGCCTGCGAAAGATCGGCCAGGCGACAATCGCGCTCGAGCGCGGTCCGCACCAGCTTGCCGACGATCTCGTGACCCGTCCGTTGCGGCACACCGTGCTTGATGAGGAACTCCATCAGCGTCGTCGCGTCTAAGTGTCCCCGATCGAGCCGCGCGGCGATCACGTCGCGCTTGAGTTCAGTCCCGGCGACGAGCGGCGCGGCGAGTTCGAGGCACATCCGCACGGTGTCGAACGAATCAAACAGCGGCTCTTTGTCTTCTTGCAGATCGCGGTTGTAAGCGAGCGGCAACCCCTTCACCAACACCAGCAACCGCGTCAGGTTGCCGATCACCCGGGCCGTCTTGCCGCGAGTCAGCTCCAGCACGTCGGGGTTGATCTTTTGGGGCATGATCGACGAGCCGGTGCAGAACGTCTGCGGCAGCTTGATGAAGTTGAACTCCGTCGTGCTCCAGAGAATCCACTCCTCGGCCCAGGTGCTCAGATGCTCGGCGATGAGCGACAAGGCGAAGGCGAACTCGATCGCGAAGTCGCGATCGCTGGAAACATCCAACGAGTTGCGGGCCACGTCGGCGAAGTCGAGCCGTTTTGCGACGTCGTGTCGGTCGATCGGCAACGTCGTCCCGGCGAGGGCCGCCGCGCCGAGACTGAGCACGTTCACGCGCTTGCGGCAGTCGGCGAGCCGGCCCCGATCACGTTCGAGTTTTTCCGTGTAAGCGAGCCAGTAGTGCGGCGCGAGCACCGGCTGGGCCCGCTGCATGTGCGTGTAACCGGGCAGGATGACGTCGGCGTCGGCGTCGCACCGGCCGACGAACGCCTTTTGTAAGTCGAGCAAGCGACCGTCGAGCAGGTCGATCGCATCGCGGACCCAAACGCGGAGGTCGGTCGAGACCTGATCGTTCCGGCTACGGGCCGTGTGGAGTTTGCGGCCGACGTCGCCCGTGCGCTCGATAAGCGCTTTCTCCACATGCATGTGGATGTCTTCGAGTTCCGTACGGAACGCGAAGTTCCCCTGCTCAATCTCTTGGCGGATCGCTTCGAGTCCTTGCTCGATTTGACGGCACTCGTCGGCGCTGATGAGGCCGACTTGCGCGAGCATTTGGGCATGCGCGATGGAACAGCGGATGTCTTGCGCGTAGAGCCGGTGGTCGAAGCTAATGCTTTCGCTGAACAGCTCGACTCGGCGATCCGTCGCCTGCTCAAAAACTCCGCTCCAAGCCTTGTTGGTCACCGAGGGTCGCCGGGGTTGAAAATCGGGGGCATGCGAAACGACGTGAACAGCTTAATTCTAAACGGCTTACGACGCGTCAGCAAGGGTTAAGAGTGCGCGCACTTCCGAGGTTCCGACGTCGTAACCGTCGCAGCGGTGCGAAGATAACGGGCGTAACGATTGCAGGGTGTTCAAGTTCGCAATGTAGGGTTGGGACAAAGTCCCACCCCTCGGTTCTGTGGCAACGTACAACCGAATGACACGCGGTGGGGCTGAAGCCCCAATCGACGACGCGGACGAGACATCATCGCCGTCAACTCTACCACTCGCCGACGGCCCATGCCGTCAGTGCCACGGCGGCGGTTTCGATTCGCAGGATGCGCGGGCCCAGGTCGACCGGTTGCCAACCCGCGGCCAATGCGGCGGCGGCTTCTTCGTCGCTGAAGCCTCCTTCGGGTCCGACCAAGAGCGCGATCGGCGTCGTCGGTGAAATGTTCGCGGCCCGCGCTGCAGCGCTGGGCGAAAGGTTCGAACCCGGGTGCGCGATCAACTTCAGCGCTCCGGCGGGAAGCAGTTCCTCCGGCGGCGGGGCGGTGCAGGCCTCGCTCACTTCCATCAGTCGATTGCGGCGGCACTGCTTCGACGCTTCGAGTACGCCGCGGCGCAGCCGTTCGCAAACATCCGCGTCGGGTTGCACGACGGCCCGCTTCGTGCGCAACGGCACGAACCGTCGGACGCCGAGTTCGACCGACTGCTCGATCAGTCGTTTCTGACGATCGCCGCGCGGGAGCGCGCAGAACAACGTCACGTCCCGCGCCGCCTCGCGATTGATTTCCAGTCGCGACAGCACCGCTAGTTGTACTTCGTGTTTGCTCAACTGTTCGACGCGGCACAGAAACTCCGCCCCGCCGTCGTCGAACAACGTCACCTCTTCGCCGACTTTCACCCGCATCACGCCGCTCAAATGATGCGCCTCGGGCCCGCTCAGTCGCGCGCGGTCCCCGGTGATCGGCGTCTCGACGAAGTAGCGATGCGTCATGCTCTCTCTGCTTGCAATGCGATCGCCGGCCGTGCTGTCGCGACGATCTGGCTGAAGTGCGAGCCCAGAGTTTACCGAATAGGTAAGGGTTACGGAATGAACGACTGCTTCGCCCCTCGGAGACTTCGTAGTGACAGCCGCCCTCTCCTCGCCTGCTCGTAAATCTGCTGCCCAGCATCTCGTCCGCACGCCGTCGTTTGAAGAAGCGACCGCGCGGCTCCAGTTTCTCGTCGATCAAGGTTCGCGCGTCGGCCTGCTGACCGGCGCGCAAGGGAGCGGCAAGACGACGCTCTTGTCGCGCATCGCCGAAGGCCTTCGCGCCGAAGGTTGCCTCACCGCGCACTTCTCGGCGGCCGCCATCGGTCCCGAAGAATTGCTCTACGCCGTCGCCGCCGGGTTGCAAGCCGCGGTCGAGCCCGACTGGAACTTGTTCCGCCTGCGACGGGCCGTGAATGATCGGTTGCTGGAACTTCGCTTTCTCCGCGGACAGGCGGTCATTCTGCTCGACGACGCCGGGCATGCGCCGACCGATTTGCTGCCGCATCTGTATCGACTGGTGCACGACGAAGCGGCCGCTGACGCGCGACTGACGCTCGTCTTGGCGACGACGCGCGAGAGCTCGGTCCGGCTCGGTCGTTCGCTGCTCGACTTGGTCGACTTGCGAATCGACTTGCCGAGTTGGTCGGTCGACGAGACGCGGGTGCTGATCGACATGACCGGCGATCGCGAGCGACCGATTCGCTTTGCGGCGTCGGCGGTCGAGCGGGTCTGCGAACTGGCCGACGGCGCGCCGCGCGGTATCTTGCGGCTGGCGCAACAAGCCCGACTCGCCGCGTCGGCCGAGGGGCTCGACTACGTCGATGCCACGACGGTCGACGGCGTGCATGCCGAGCTCGGCGTGACGGCGCGGGCCGGTTAATATCGGCTGCCGGCACGACTTACGGCAAGCCAAATGAACTGGCGTCAGGGGGCGGCGGCGGTACAATAAGACCGTCGTTTCGCCCCCTTTGCCGTGTTGGGAGTCGGCCGCGTGTCGCAGTCTGTAACGTCGTCTGCTGCCGGAAAGTCTGTCGCGCCGGTGGCTGTCGACCTGCGCGACCCGTACGTCGCCGCGATCCTGGCTTGGCTCGTTCCGGGGCTGGGTCATTGGTATCAACGCCGTCGCTCGAAGGCGGCCCTGTTCTTCCTCTGCATCCTCGGCACGTTCGGCTACGGACTCTGGATCGGCGAAGGACGCGTGGTTTATGCCGCGTGGGGCCCGACAAGCGAAGAGAAGCGACTGCCGTATCTGTGCCAAGCCGGCGTCGGCCTCGCTGCCATGCCCGCGCTGTATCAAGCCCGCCGCTTCGAGAGCGACAAGGAACATCAAGCCGCTCGGGCGCGCGCCGCCAACGGCAAGCCCGAGTTTTGGGACACGTTCATGGTGCCGCCGCGGTTGGACGTCGGCCCGCCGGACGAACTCGACAAGTTGAACTACACGCTCAACCGTCGCTTCGAACTCGGCACCGTTTACACGATGGTGGCCGGCCTGCTCAACCTGTTGGTCATCTTCGACGCGTTCGGCGGACCGGCTTACAGCGTGATGGGGAAGCGCGGCGAACCGTCGGGCAAACCCAACTCCGGCCCGTCTGACACCGCACCCACTTAAGGATCGCGTCCGCTTAGAGCGACGTCTTTCGCACCGGCTGTGTGCGGACGGTTCGCTTTCGTTTTCAACTCCGTCGTCAGGAAGAGTCGCCGATGTTACCGCTGCTGGCCCCGCTGTTCGCCGTGCGGATCAACGAGTTGTGGTATGCGCTGCCGCTGATCCTCGTCGTCAGCCTGGTCTATTCCGGCACGCGCTACGAAACGACCGACGACATTCTGATCGGCGCGGTTCGTTCGGCCGTCTGGGTGCTCGGTTTCATGGGAGCGATCTTCGTCGCCTTGTGGGCCGTCGGCTTGTTGATGTAACGCGGGTCGATTGAAAGTCGGGCCGCCGCCGCTACGACGTCCGCGAGGATTTCATGCCTGCTTTTACTTGCCATCTCTTCGTCTGCGGCAATCGTCGCGAGCCCGGTCACCCGCGCGGATGCTGTGCCGACGGCGGCGGCGAGGCGATTCGCGACGCGTTGAAATCCGAACTCAAACGTCGCGGGCTCGGGGCCGAGTATCGGGCCAATCAGGCCGGCTGCCTGGAGCAATGCGAGTACGGTCCCGCGCTGGTGCTCTATCCGCAGGGAATTTGGTACGGCAACGTGAAGGTCGAGGATGTGCCGCGGATCGTGGAAGAAACGGTGATCGGCGGCCGCATTCTTCCCGACCTGCAAATCCCGGCCGAGTGCTTGAACACCAAAGGCAAAGTGCCGTGGCGACGCGGCGACGCCGGGGCTGCGTCAGCCGAAAATGCTTGAATCGCGCGGCAGCGCAACTTCTAATGCCTGACGGAACATTTTTGGGCCCGTCCGGAACCAACAGGCAATCTCCGCCGCGGCGGAAGAGGAACGGCATCACATGACATTGAACAACTATATGTACGGCACTCGCACGACTTCGACGGCGTTGATCGCGGCCATGTTGTTGACGAGCGTCGCCTTCGGTCAGCAGCAACCCCCGAACCGACCGCGACCCGGCGGCCCGAACGGTCAGAACCGTCAGGGGAACGACAAGCCGACGGTGCAGCTGCCTGCCGACGAACGGCTGATTGAACTGCACAAGACGTTCGTCGCCTCGGCCGAGAAGTTGGCCGCGGAGTACGAGCGGACGAATCAACAAGACAAGGCCCGCGTTTGCTATGCCGAGATCTTGCGGCTGGTGCCGACGTACACGCCGGCCGAGGACAAGCTGAAGGCGATTCGCGCCAAGGAAGAGATCGCCGACCGCAAGCCGTTCGACGTCTTGGCGAACAAAGGCTGGCAAGACACCGGCGTGAACGTCGTCGCCGGCAAGCCGATCTCGATCAAAGCGACCGGCACCTGGACGATGAAGATGACGTACACGTTGCCCCCCGACGGCATCGAGATCCCGAAAGAACTCCGCGACTTCCCGCTCGGGGCATTGGTCGGCAAGATCATGACGTCGCCGACCGACGAAGAGGCGAAAGTCTTCTTGATCGGTCCGGCGACGAGTTTCACCGCCGACAAGAGCGGCCGGTTGGTGCTGCGAATGTACGACAGCGAGCCGGACGACAACATCGGCAAGATCAGCACCTACATCGAAGGAACGTTCGCCAAATAGCGTGATTCGGCCCGGCTGTTTCGCTGTGGCGACTTCGCGGCCATAGAGATTGAGAGGCGGTCGGCACACGGTCTAGGGTCGAAGGAGCGAGCCATGCGCGTCGTCATTCGCGAAGTCCTGCGGTTGGGGCTGCTCTTGGTCGGCGCGACGTTCGTTTGTTCTGCGGCTTCGTTCGGCGCGGAGCCGACGACGAAGGAAGCATTGACGGCGAAGGAAGCTCGCTCGGCGTCGCAAGATCGCATCTTG
>CAMCTH010000134.1 GCA_945877965.1 Planctomicrobium piriforme
TTCTTTCCGTCAACTGTCGTCTGTCAACCGTCAACTAGCTTCCGCCGCTCGCATTTCCCCGGCGAACCGCTATCCTTAGGGCGTCGGGCTGCGAACCGATCGTCGGGTTCGCGACCGATTCAGACTCGTCCCTGCGGAGAACCGTCGCGTATGAATCTCGCCATGCTCACGCTGCTTGCGCAACAAGCCGGTCCGCTCAACGCCAAGAACCTGCCTGCTCTGGCCGGCGTCGTCGTGCTCGGCATCATCGCCTTCATCATCCTGATCGTGCTGCTGGGCTACGGAAACCTCTGGTTCCAGGCGTACATGTCGAACGCCCGAGTCAGCATCTTCAGCCTCATCGGCATGACGCTGCGGCAAGTGAACGCTCGCGTGATCGTGCAATCGAAGATCATGGCGATGCAAGCCGGCCTCGATCGCGACCCGACGACCGGCATCACCACGCGTCGGCTCGAAGCGCATTATCTGGCCGGCGGCAACGTGCCGGGCGTCATTCGCGCCATCATCGCAGCCCACCGCGCCGGAATCGATTTGGACTTCGACCGCGCCGCCGCCATCGATCTCGCCGGCCGCGACGTGTTGGACGCCGTGCAGACGAGCGTCAATCCGAAGGTGATCGACTGCCCCGCCTCGGGCACCAGTAAATCGTTCCTCTCCGCAATCGCCCGCAACGGCGTCGAACTCAAGGTTCGCGCTCGCGTGACGGTCCGCACGAACATCATGCAACTCATCGGCGGCGCAACGGAAGAGACCGTCATCGCGCGAGTCGGCGAAGGGATCATTACCTCGATCGGCTCAGCCGAGAGCCATCTCGAAGTGATGGAGAATCCGAACCTCATTTCGAAAGCGGTGCTCAACCGGGGCCTCGACGCGCAAACGGCGTTCGAGATCGTGTCGATCGACATCGCCGACATCGACGTCGGCGAGAACATCGGGGCTCGGCTGCAAGCTGATCAGGCCGAGGCCGACACCCGTGTCGCTCGCGCGAAGGCCGAAGAACGTCGAGCGAACGCCATCGCGCGGGAGCAAGAGAACAAAGCCCACGTCGTCGAGAACCGAGCCCGAGTCGTCGAGGCCGAAGCCGCCGTGCCGACGGCGCTGGCCGCGGCGTTCCGCAAAGGGGGCGACCTGAACGGCGCCGCCTTGCCTGCCGCGAAGTAGCGCCGTCATTACTTGGTCGACGGATCCTTAATTCCCGCCGCGGCGAGGAACGGCATCAGCCGATCCATCGTCTCGGCGAAAATCTCGGGCGTCCGGAACATGTAGCTGTGACCGCCGCTCGGGTGGGCGACAAGTTCGCAGCGATTGCCGGCTTTGTCCATCGCGGCGACGAAAGCCCGGGCTCCGGCGAACGGCGTAATCGTATCGCGGACTCCGTGGAAGACGATCGTCGGCGGCGAGCCCGGCCTCACCCGGTGCAGCGGCGAGAGTTCCCGCCACAGCTTGCCGATCAACTCGTTGCCGTAGCCCTGATCCGAGGTGTCGATCACCGGCGAGAAGAGGGCCAAGGCGTTCGGCACGCACGACGTTTCGGGCGAGTCGCTCGCTTCGTCGAGGCCGTCGCAGAGCGCCGTCGCGGCCGACACATGTCCGCCGGCCGAGCGACCTCCCATCACGATCTGCTCCGAATCGATGCCGAATTCGGCGGCGTGCGATCGCAAATAGCGCATCGCCGAGCGGCCGTCCCTCACGCAGTCGAACACGGTCGTCTTCGCTTCGTCGTCGTGCAGACGATACCGCATGCTGACGGCGACCCACCCGCGCTTCGCCAAGTAAGCGGTCAGACAGTACATGATCGGCGGCGCCCCGGCATACCAACCGCCGCCGTGCACCGCCAAGAAGCAGGGTCGACGATCGCTCGCCTTCCAACCGTCGGGCAGAAACAGATGCAGCTCCAGTTCGCGGTCGCCGACTTTTTTGTAAACGACGGTTCGCGTCGGCTTCAATTCCTTCGAAGTCTGCAGCGCGAAGTCGGCTTTGCTCGCAGGCCGCGGTCCGAGGGCGGCGACGAGCATCGCTTCATACTGTTCGCGCTCGGTCGCCGCCATCAGCGCCATCGCGCCGCCGCGATCATCGCGTCCCAGAATCGCCGGGCGATCGTAGTAGACCCGGAGGTTCGGCATCTTGCCGGTGCCGGTGCAAACATCGACGAGCGTTCCGTCCGCAGCGATCCGCAGTTTCAACGCAGCCCAAGCTCGCTCAATCGCGTCCGCATACTTTTCCTTTTCGAGTCGACCGCTCCGCACGCCGCGCATCATCGCGTACGCAATCATCGCCGTGGCGGTAAACTCGCGATAGCTTTCCGGATGGTCGATCACCTGATGCCACATGCCGGTCGCATCTTGATGTTTCAGCAGCGTTTCAAGATGGGCTCGATGAGCTTTCAGAATCTCCTCGCGGCCGGCAAACGACTCGGGCAACTCATCCAACGACCAGCAGAGCCCGAGTGCGGGAAAACCGTTGCCGCGGCCCCACGCCGCTTGGTCGAGCGGCGAGTGGCGATACAAACCGTCTTCGCGGAGACAGAGCTTTTGCATGAACCGCAAATGCGTCAGACACATCGCGGCATACTTCTCGTCACCCGTCAGTCTCGCGGCCTGCGCCAAGATCGGGCAGCCCATGAAGACGGCGTCGCTCATCTCGCTGTGGCTCGGCATCGCCGCCAGCGGTTTGCCGTCTTTGTCGAACGCTTGATTCGCAGCGTTGAGAACTAACTGAACGTAGCGATTGTCGCCGGTCAGCGTTGCAAGTTCGCCGAAGAGCAGATGCCCGGCGAGGCCTGAACCGCCGGCCTTGCCGTCGAACGTCTTCTTCGTGCCGTCGAGATACGGCTTCACAATCTCTTGCACGAGCGGCGACAACGGCGCGTCGGGCCCGCCGTCGATCTTTTCTTGTCGCACGCGTCCGAGCACGGCGAGCGCCGGGATGTACGCGACTGGGTCCAGCTTCTGGCCGTAGACTTTCAGCAGTTGACCGACGAGGGTTTTCGTCTTCCGTATCGAGCGACCTTGCAATTCCATTCGAGCCGGCGGCGGCGTGAGCTTCGCTTTCTCCAGCGCCGCCGTCAGCGACGCTTGCCACTTCGGCGAATCGGTGACGACGCGAACCGCCGCGATACGCCCGACGTTGCAGGGCGACGCCGTCACGAGTTGCGCGACGAGCGAGTCGTCCGTCGGCAGCGGCTTCACGTTCGGCAGATGCGGCGCGAGTTCTTGCAATTGCAGCAGATCACTCTCGGGCACGAACCACGTCTCGCCCGGTCCGGCGACGACTTCGACGACGAGATGCGGCGCTTCCAAACCGATCCAGCGCCAGAAATACTGCTCGGCCGGATTGGTCTTGCCGTCGTACGAACTCCCCTGCGGCGGATAGCCGTGCGCGGTCGGCAGCCCGGCGACGACGGCGTAGATCCACGGCGAGTCGAGCTCCGCCGGCTTCACGTCGCCGACGACCACGACCGGCGTCCCGTCCGAGTTGCGCACATCGGCGACGAGGAACCCGCCGTCGCGCAGCACGCCGATCGGACGGTCCTTCGCTTCCACGGGAGCGAGCATCGAAACCGTCGCGATTGCCGCCGCACACCACCCGAAAAACGTCCGCATATCGTCACCTTCAACAAGCTGGGAAGACTTTAACGCCGCGGCGATTATAATGCCGCGCGTCCGTGCAAGCACGCCTTCACTGAGGCAGGGATTCGAGTTCCGAACGTAGCGCATTTTCCCAAGCCGGCGGTCGTGCCGAAAGCGCCGATTTTCTGAACTCTGCCGTTTCTACCGGTCGATAGACCCAGTAGCGACCGGCACCCGCAATCACGCCGGCTCGCACTCGCGTCGAACAATCGATGCGCACTTGGGGGGAGACTCAGAGATGAAGCGCGTTCTACTTTCGATCTGCGCGCTGGCGCTGATCGTGACCAGCGTCGGTTGCGCGTGCAACTGCAACAAGTGCCGGCCGCAACGAGGCGGTCTGCACGGCAACGCCTGCGGCCCACAGGGCTGTGGTCCGCAAGGTTGCGGTCCCGGCGGCTGCGGCTTGCTCGGCCAACACGGCGGCGGCGGACACGGCAAGCAGGTAATGCCGTCCGGTGCGGCCGGCGTCGCTTATCCGTACTACACGACCCGCGGCCCGCGCGATTTCCTCTCGGCCAACCCGCGCGGCATCGGACCGTGATGCAGAAAATCAGAAGTCAGAAATGAGAAGTCAGAAGTAGAACAACCTATTTCTGATTTCCGATTTCTGACTTCTGACTTCTCTTCGGCAGCGGGCAGCCGAACGTCGGCGTTTCGGCGAGCGGCGGCGACTTGCCGGCGAGCACCGCTTCGACGGCGTCGGCGAGTTCGTGCGTCCGCGGGTCGTTGCGTCGCTTTCCTTCCGGGGACCAGCGATCGTCGATCCGGCCGCGGTAGGCGATCGTGCCGTCGGGGCGAACGACGACGAACGTCGGCACGCGCTGGATGCCGGCCTGCGCGGCGAGCTTCTGTTCGCCGTCGAGCAGGCGCACGAACTTGAGGCCGTACTCGACGCCGTGTTGCTTCGCCTCATCGGCCGTCACGCCCGGCTCGCTGTACGCACCGACGAACGTCGCTCCTTGCGCGGCATACTGCTCGGCCAACCGCTGCATCTGCGCGGCATAGCCGTTCGACACCGGGCACTCGGTCCCGAGAAAGCAGTAGACGACCGCCTTCGAATCGCGCCATTCGTCGCGCGCGCGTGGCTTGCCGTCGACGTCGAGGAGAGCATCATTGCCGATCTTGCCGAGATCGGCCGC
Source organism: Planctomicrobium piriforme (assembly GCA_945877965.1). GTDB lineage: Bacteria > Planctomycetota > Planctomycetia > Pirellulales > PNKZ01 > CAMCTH01. The sequence continues at coordinate 4,769 of CAMCTH010000134.1, forward strand.
GGCGGCGAACGTCGCGGAGCCGAATAGTAGCGAGCAGCAAACGACGGTGCGAATCATGACGGAGCGTCCTGCGAAATAGGGCCGGGGCTGACTCTTATCTTACCCCGGAACTGAATGATTGGTTTCGCGGTGGCGGAGAGATCTCACGCAAAGGCGCTAAGACGCAAAGGGGAGAAAGAGAAAGAATCAGAGAGAGGGAATAACTCAGGACATTTCCTTTCTCTCTCTCCGCCTTCTTTGCTCTCTCTTAGCGCCTTCGCGCCTTTGCGTGAGCCTATCCTCTGCTCCTTTACGGCGACCAACCCGGCTGCGGGGCGTCGTAGATTTTCGGGGCGGCGGTCGCTTGGAGTTGCGCGATTTCGGCGGCGACGGCGCTCACTTCCGCGGCGGTCGTCAGCACGTCGAAGCGGAGATCGAAGCGTCGCGTTTCACCGGGCTGCAACTTCGCCACGCGGCCTTGCGATTTCTCAAAACTCTTGCCATGCGGCAGGTTGATGCACGGCTCGAGGCCCGTCACATAGCCGTCGGCGAACGGGAGCGGGTTCTTCCAGAGCGTGAAGAGCGGGAACTGCCGGCGATCGAACGACAGCGCGAGCCCTTGATTGCCCGACGGATTGTGCAGCAGGACTTTCGTCCCGCCGTCGGGCCCGGCGATCAACTCGAAGAACAGCACCGTCTCGGGCCCGGTCGCGGCAGCGGGATACGTTTGCCATGAGGCGATGTTCTTGCCCGCGAACAGATCCTTCGGCACGAGCGTTTGCACCGGAGCCAAGAACCGGCTGCCGGGCGCGGCGAGCGGCGGGCCTTGGTTGATGTGATACAGCAGTTCCAACTCGCCCGGCGCCGACGCGAGGTTCGTGATCTCGTCGGTGACGGTAAACGAGTTCGTGCCGAGCGTCGTCCGCAACGTCGACTTCAGTCGCAACTGTTGACCGAAGAACCGCGACTCGTCAACGATGCCGACGACGGCTAGTTCACGTCGCGCAGCATCAACGCGCGTTTCCAGATAGTGGGCCGGTAGGTTCGCGATCCGGCCGTGCAGCGGATGTACTAGCTTGCCTGACGCGTCCCACTCCGGCGCGCCGTTCGATTCCAATCCGCAGCGGACCAAGAACTCGTCGAAGCCGCGGAGCCAGCCGATGCCCGACGGTTCGTCGACCGGGACGTAGCGCGGATGGACCGGTCCGACGGTCGGCGACTTCCAACCGAGTCGGACGTCGCCGCACTCGGCCCGCCAGACGCCGAGGCCGCGCGTCGGCAACAGCGTCAGCTTCAAGCGGCCGTTGTCTAACTCGACGACGTCGACGCCGTCGCGCAGCCCGCCGCGCAGCGTTCGCTTGTTGAGCGCGAACGGCGGCGGAGAGGAATCGACTTCAGCAGGGCCGACGGCCGACGATTCGACATACCGGTCGGCTGCGACGTCGGTAAGAATCCACGTGCGAGCGGACATGACGTCGTCCGGTTAGGCTTAGCCCTTGCGATGGCGGATGCGGGCTCGCATGCGACGCTTCTTGCGTCCGACTTTGCGACGGCCCTTACCGGTCTTCTTAACACCCACGATGAACCTCCGACGACGATAACGAAACGAATGTACGAGGGCGGTCGGCGTGCGAACCCCAACCGCGACGAGCCTCAAAATGTAACAGATGAGCCGGGCGGCGGGTAGCCTGCCTGAGGGACGAAACCAGGGCCGACGGGGCGATTTCGGCCGGTTTTCCAGACCGTGCCGCTCGGCGCGGCGCTGCTTATCGCCGTTCGACGTCCTGCACGCGCGGCAGGTCGTCCAGGCTCGACAGGCCGAAGAGGTCGAGAAACCGCCGGGTCGGCGTGAACTTGGCCTGTTTTTTCTTCGCCCCTTCGGGACGTTCCAGGCGGAGCAATTGGCGGCGGAGCAACTGTTTGAGCAAAGCGCCGCTCGGTTTGCCGCGGAGTTTGTTCACCTCGTCGGCCGTCAGCGAGCCGTGATAGGCGACGACCGACAGCACCTCAACCGCCGCCTCGGACAGCTTGACCGCTTTGTCGCGACCGAGGCATTTGTCGCGCAGGGCGTGGAACTCGGGCCGCAGCGCGAGCCGGTAGCCTTTCCCTTCCGAGACGATCTCGTACGGGCGGTTCTGCGCGCGATAGCGCTCGTTCAACTCGCGAACGGCTGCTTCGATTTCGGCGGGGCGAACGCCGCGCATCAACTCGGCGACCCATTGCGGCGAGATCGGGGCGTTCTCCGGATCGCCGACGAACAGCATCGCTTCGAGGATCGTGACCGGCGAGATCTCGCAGTTCGCGTCGCGCTCGTCGGCCGACGGTTCGACGGCCAGCACCTGCGCCAACTCGGCGGCCGGGTCGGCCACGGCATCGGCCGGCGGCGGGGCGTCGGCGTACGGATCATCGCCGCCGCCGAGCATCTCGGCAAACGCCGAACTCAACGCATCGAGCGACAGGCCGGCATCGTCGGGCGGAGCCCGAAACTCGTCGAGCCCCAACTCTTCCGCCGGCGGCGGAGTGGGAGCGGCTTCGGGTTTAGGTTTCTTCTTCGCCACGACGGCTCAGGGTTCAAGGTTCGCGGTTCCAGGTCGGAGACGATCCTGATTCTCGCGGCGGGCGTCGTTCGAGACAACGCCAACCCGACCGCTTTCAGCTGCCGGCTCTCAACGGTGAACCTCGAACCCTGAACCGAAAAACCTATTTTCGCTTCGCCCATTCGGTCTTCATGAACTTCAGGGCGTCGCCGGCGAGTTGGAGTTCGCTCTCGTACATCCGCCGCCAAATCTTCGTCGCGGCGGCGAGTGCCGGCAGGGCGAGCCCGAACGCTTCGACCGTCATCCAGCCGTCGTAACCGGTTTCTTTCAGCGTGTCGAACGTTTCGGCCCAGGCGATGTGCCCTTGTCCCGGCGTGCCGCGGTCGTTTTCCGAAATGTGGACGTGGACCGTGTGTTGCTTGCACGCCTTGATCGCGGCCGCGGCGTGCTTCTCTTCGATGTTCGCGTGGAACGTGTCGTACATCATCTTCGCGCGGGGGTGATTCACGGCGTCGCAGAACTTCGCGCAGTCCACGGCGTTCGTCAGCAGGTAGCACTCGAAGCGATTGAGATACTCGATCGCGAGCGTCGTCTTCCCCTTCGCGGCATGCTCGGCCACATCGCGCATGCTGTCGGCGGCCCACTTCAGTTCGTCGGCCGTCGGTCCGCTGCCGGTGAAGTAACCGAGGGCCGAGTGATACGGCCCGGCCAGGATCGTCGCCCCGACGGCCTGACAGCAATCGAGCACGAGCTTGTTGTTCGCCACGCCCGCGGCGCGGACCTTGGCGTCGGGCGAGGCGGGATTGTCGTCGGTGCCGCGGCAGGTGACGGCCGTGCATTCGAGCCCCAGATCCTTCAGCCAACCGCCGACTTTTTGAAAGTGCGCAACGTCGAGTTCAAAAATCGGCAGCTCAACGCCGTCGTAACCTTGCTTCTTCAACGCTTCGAGGACCGGGCGGTGCTCGTCCGTCACGTTCGACGTCCAGAGCAACATGTTCATGCCGAATTTCATGGGAGTACCAGTAAGGTTCAGGGTTCAGAGTTCGGGGTTCAGGGTTGGAGAACGATGGCGTTGAGGGTCATTGAGTTGCATGAATCAAAAGTATTTCAACCCTGAACCATGAACCTCGAACCCTGAACGGCGGCGATGATCCTATTCGCGCCAGCCATGCGCATCGCGTACCGCGATCATCGCGCCGAGAATGTCGTTCCACGTTTGCGGCTTGAACATCACTTCGTTCGGGAACATGCAGCCGTCCCAGCAGATGTGCTGATACTTGCGGAGCGGTTGGTTGTATCCGTCGCGCATCCAGAAGCCGGCGCGATACGGGATGTCGAGCTTGCCGTTCGGATCGTTCGCCATGCAGTGCTTGCCGGTCTTGTCGTGATCGCCCGAGCCTTTGACAGTCGCGTCGTTTTGGGCGACGTGGAAGTCGATCGTCCACGGCCGCAGCGCGTCGGTAAGTTGGCGATAGGCGCGATCAAACGTGGTGATGTCCTTCCACTCGAAATTCTCGGCGACGATCCGATCTTCCGGCGCGTTGTAGCCGAGCATGTACAGAAGCGTGTGAGCCATGTCGGCCTGGAAGCCGACGACGCCCGGCCGATCGGTCATTTCCAACAGCTGCACCATCCGCCGCCACGAGTGCATGCCCCCCCAGCAGATTTCGCCTTCCGCAGCGAGCTTCTCGCCATGATCGGCCGCAACGGTGCCGGCCCGGCGAAACGTGTCGGCCGCCAGCTTTTGATTCCCCTCGGGATCGTTCAGCCACGCCTCGGCGCTGCCGGCCGAATCGATCCGGACGACGCCGTAAGGGCGAACGCCCATATCGCGCAGCTTATTGCCGATCCGGCACGCCTTGCGAACTTGCTCGACGAACTGCTTCCGCTCCGCTTCAGGCCCGAAGGCCGAACCGCCGTTCGTGCCGCCCCACACCGGAGCGACGATCGTGCCGACTTTCAAATTGCGCGACGTCACCTTGTCGGCGAGTTCCTTCAACTGATCGTCGGTCGCGTCGATGCTCACATGCGGGTCGAACAGGAACAGATCGACGCCGTCGAACTTCACACCGTCCACTTCGGCCGCCGCCGTCATGTCGAGCATCGTGTCGAGCTCGATGAACGGCTCGGCACCGGGCGAACCCTTGCCGACGACGCCCGGCCAGGCGGCGTTATGAAGTTTAGGGAAGTTATTGGTATGGGCGGCCATGATGCAGTTCCTGGGCGAATTGGCAGCGCCGGCTACTTGCCGACGCAATATAAAAACTTATCGGATCGAATGAGCAGTCGCGAGCCGTCG
>CAMCTH010000135.1 GCA_945877965.1 Planctomicrobium piriforme
AAACCTTCGACGCCCGTCGCTTCACCGAACCGGCCGCGGCCGAAGCGGCGCGCGAAGCGGGTCGGCTCGACGTTCGTACACGTTTAAAGACCGCCAATCGGCGGCACTCGGCGGCTTGGTACACCGTGCAATCGCGGGCCGATTGGGAATCGCTTCGCGACGTGCGGCTCGCGCATTTGCGACGTTCGCTCACGCTCGATCCCCTGCCGACTGAGCCGCGCGCGCTTCACACGACCGGTCGAATCGACGGCGACGGCTATCGGATCGAGAACGTCACGTTTGAGTCGCGCCCCGGCGTGTGGGTCACGGCCAACGTCTACTCGCCGCGACCCGCGCGGGAAAAAATGCCGGGCATCCTGATCATCCACAGCCATCACGCGCCGAAGACGCAAGGCGAACTGCAAGGGATGGGGATGACGTTCGCGCGGAGCGGCGCGGTCGTGCTGGTGATGGACCAACTCGGTCACGGCGAACGACGGACGCACACGTTCGCCGCCGAGCAGCAGTACCCGGGTGAGTATCGTGCGTCGCGGCAAGACTACTACTTTCGGTACAACACGGGGGTGCAGTTGTCGCTCGTCGGCGAAAGCCTGATGGGTTGGATGGTCGGCGACATCATGACCGGCGCGACGCTCGTCGCGCGGCGACCGGGCGTCGATCCAAGCAAACTCATTCTGCTCGGCGCGGTCGCCGGAGGCGGCGATCCGGCCGGAGTCGCCGGAGCCCTCGATCGACGCTTCGCGGCGGTCGTGCCGTTCAACTACGGCGGCTACGAGCCCGAGGATAGTTTCCCGCTGCCCGACGATGCCGAGACGACGTTCAACTACGCCGGCGGCGGCAGTTGGGAATCGACGCGAAACCTCCGACTGTCGGCCCGCGACGGCTTCATGCCGTGGGCGGTGATCGGCTCGATCGCGCCGCGCGGACTCATCTATGCCCACGAGTTCCGCTGGGATGAACCGCGCGATCCGGTCTGGAAGCGGCTCAACACGATCTTCGGACTCTACGAAGCCGGCGACAAGCTCGGCAGCGCGTTCGGCAGCGGCACGGTCCGCGGCAAGACCGTCGCCGACACACATTGCACGAACATCGGCGCGCTGCATCGCAAGCAACTCTACCCGTTGCTCGAACAATGGTGCGGTCTGACGCCGCCGACGGAAGAATACCCTGAGCGACGGACGAGCGACGAACTGCGTTGCCGACCGGCCGACGCCGCGCCGTTTGCGCTGCATGAGGTCTTGCAGAAGATCGCCGCGGAACGATTGGCAGCGGCGCGAGCCCGTCGCGCTGAGTTGGACGTTGCGGAGTTGCGCGCAGCACTAAGGCGCGAACTCGGTGGGTTGCTCGGCACGGTGGATTCCCCCGGCTGGGAAGAGGACGCGGCGCGGAGTGCGCCGCAAACTGTCGGCCCGTACGTCGTCGAGGTCGTCGCGCCGACGTCCCGCGAAGCGACCGGCCCGATCCCGCTGCCGATGACGATCATCCGCGCGGCCGGTTCGGAATCGCGTGCGTCGCCGCCGCTCGTCGTCGCTGTGGCGCAAGGGGGCAAGGCCGCGCTCTTGAAACAGAAAGCGGAGTTGATTCGGGCGTGCATCGAACAAGGCGGGGTCTTCGTCGCCGTCGACTTGCGCGGCACCGGCGAGACGCGACCGACCGACGAGGGGCGCGGCCGAACCGCCGGCTCAACCAGTCGTTCATCGACTGAACAGATGCTGGGCGAAACCATTCTGGGGCAACGGCTGCGCGACCTCCTGACGACGCTCGCTTACCTCCGCGCGCGGGACGAGTTCAGCCGTTCGCAGATCGCGCTCTACGGCGACGGCCTGGTTGCCGCGAACTCGGCGGAGCGATCGCCGGCGGCGCCGCTCGATGCCGCCGACTTGCCGACTTCAAGCGAGCCGCTCGGTTCGACGGTCTGCTTACTCGCGGCCTTGTGGGACGATTCGATCGCGGCGGTCTACGGAGGCGGCGGACTCGTCAGCGCGGCGACGATTCTGGAGGGGCCGTACTTCTATGTGCCGCACGATGCGGTGCTGCCCGGGTCGTTGGCGCAGGCCGATCTTGCCGACTTGCTCGCCGCGCAGAAGGCGCGGATCAAGTTGGCCGATCTCCGCGACGGCGCGAATCGTGCGGCCTCGGCGATGCAGCGCGAGCGGTTACTCGCCGATTATCAGGCAATCGCAACCGGCGCGGGGCGCGGCCGAGTCGAGATCGCAGAGTCCGCTCCGACGGCGAAAGCGCTGGCCGCCTGGTTGCTGACGTCTCCGAGCGGTGAGTGATCGCATGGCCGCGATGACGACGGGAGGGCGAAGCTCCTGCTGAGCCGCATTCTCCCGCGACCGCCGGTCGCGGCTTTATGAAAGCGAACGGCTCGGCGGGAGCCTTGCCCTCCCGTCTCACTTCGTGCTGCGCAACAAAAAACCCCACTCTCATCACGAGAGCGGGGTTCTTGTTTTCTGCGTGGATCGGGACCGAGCTTAGCTCAGGTCGGCGATCGGATCGCGGTGGTCGAACAGGTACTGCGGACGGCCGACCGGGTCGCGGAGTTGGGCCGTATCGACGTCGATGCCGAGCTTGCGGACCACTTCCGAGTAGACCTGTTGCAAGTGGACCGGGTTCTGGTCCGGCTTGGCACCGAGACGATCGGTGGTTCCGATCGCACGGCCCATCTTGAGTCCACCGCCGGCGACGAACACCGAACCGGCACCCGGCCAATGGTCGCGACCGGCCATTTGGTTGATCCGCGGAGTACGGCCGAACTCGCCGCTCATGATGATGATCGTATCTTGCATGAGGCCGCGTTCTTCCAAGTCGTAGATCAACGCGCTCAGGCCGAGGTCCAACATCGGAAGCTGACGCTTGAGCGAGGTGAAGTTTCCTTGGTGCGTGTCCCAGCCGCCCCAGGTGAAGCTGACGACGCGAACGCCAGCTTCCACCAAACGGCGAGCCGTCAGGAACTTCATGTTGTTCTGACGCGTGTTGTTGTCGCCATTGTCGTAGCGACGACGCGATGATTCCGGTTCCTTGCTCGAATCCAGAGCATCGGCGAAACGGGGCGACGTGACGACGTCGATCGCGTCTTTCGTGAAGCGATCAAGGGCCGCCATCGCGCCCGAGTTGTCGGAGTCGCGACGGAAGCGATCCAAGCCGTCGAGCAGTTGCTTCCGATCGTTCAAACGGGTCTCGGCCATCGAGAGCCGCAAGCTGTTGCGAGCCGACGAATCGGACGAGAAGTCCTTGAGCGATTGGCCGAGGAAGCCCGGCGACGTGTGGCCGCCCATCGTTACGGCCGTGACCGGGCAATCGCCGATCGGGCCTAGCATCTTGCTGGCGATCGCACCCATGCCGGGGCGGCCGCCCATTTCCTTCAAGCTCTTCTCCGGCCAACCCGAGTCGGCTTGCTTGGTGGTGTGTTCGTTCGAGAAGTCGCTGATCGAGCGGACGACCGAGAACTTGTCGGCAATCTTGGCAAGGTTCGAGAAGTGCTCGCAAATTTCGAGGCCCGGCACGACCGTATCGATCGGGCGGAAGTCGCCGCGGAACTCCGCGGGGGCATCCGGCTTCAGATCGAACATGTCCATGTGCGACGGTCCGCCCGGCAAGCAGATGCTGATGAGCGACTTCGGCCGGCGCGATCCGCCGTTGAGGGTATCGGCTCGCAACAAATCGGCGATGGTGAGGCCGCCGATGGCCGTGGCGCCGACTTGCAGAAAGCTGCGGCGCGAGTGACGGTCACAGAACGCAGGCGAGCTGCCGAGGAAGGTCAACATCGCAAGGACTCCGAAAAGGTAGGAAGGACGGTGTGCGGGGCGGGCTGAGCGGTTCGAACATTCGCTTACAACTGCCAGTGGCTAATCTTATTAGATCGGCATCCTTGGATGGATTGCAAGCGCGGTTCCTGGAGAAATATTGTCCTAAGCGGGGGGTCGGTTACATCGACGGCCATCGACCTGACCCATTTTTTAACGATTCACTCGTATTACCCGAGCGATTTGCCGACGACCGCCAGCGATTCCGTTTGCAACCGACGGGCTTCCACCATTGCGGCGTCGACCTTTTCCCCTGCTTCGACCGGGTCGGTGTGAATCGCCAGCGTCAGGTCGGCCAGCTTCGAGCCGCGCACGTCGTCCAACTCCTGCTTCCAATCGGTCAGCCCGAGGTCGAGAAACATCTGGCTCTTCGGCGTGTCGCTCGGCAGGCGAACGTGGATCGCCGGCGTGCCGTTCACCAGCGCGATGATCGGCGCGTGGCAATCGTAGCTGACCAAGGCCGAAGCTCGCGCGAGGACCGAGGCCGCTTCGTCGCAGAGCCACCATGAATCACGCCACACGACTTGCTGCTTCACATCGTCGGGCAACGGATCGACGAGCACGCGCTTCGCCAACTCGATGTGGTAAGTCATCTCCGGACAGGCGAGCACCGGCTGCCCCGTCTCACGAACCCAGCGGATGATCGTCTCGCGCAACGGTTCGTGGTCGGCCAGGTCGAACTCCGCATTGACGCGACGCCGTTCGATATCTTCCGCCGTCGGCGTCGTGCCATAGATGGTGTCGTACGGCGAGTAGCGCGAGCGTGGAATGACGGCGAGAAACTTTTTGCGCTCGAGGCCGACGCGCTTCAAGTACGCATCGCCGACGGCGTCGTTGCGTAGGTGCAGACCGAACGTTGAGTCGGGGGCGAACGTCAGCACCTTTGATTGCGCACCGGCGGCGCGGAGCACGTCGACCGACTTGGTATCGCGCAAGTAAACGAATGCCGCCTCGCGCAAGGCGTCGAGATGGCTCGCCTTCGAGAACGAGACGCCGTACGCGCCGAACGGTTTGTTCGTCGCATTGCGCCAGACGTCGATCGGTTCCGCGTGATAGCCTCCCGAGCCGAGCACGAACAGATCGGCCCGCTCTATCGCTTGCTTCAACTCCACGCCGACCGCGCGGCCGTTCTCATCGCCCCCCGGCGGCAAGATCGTGAGCTGCGGGAAAGCGGCCGTCAGCATCTGCTGCACTTCCGGCGTCAGTTCGCGGCGCGGCCAAAACGTGACGGTCGTCCCCGGCAGGTGCTGCTCAATCAACCGGATCATCCCCGGGGCGTGCGCGATGTCGCCGATGTTGACGCAATGCCAACCGTTCGAGAGACGAATGTTCCGCGGCTTCTTATCGCCGGCGAACAGCGGGCCGCCGAATCGCGCAGCAGTCGCCGCAGCACCAGCTGCGAGAAAATCACGTCGTTGCATCTTCAACTTCTTGAAAGATTCGTGGGTGGGTGTGAAAAGACGGGAGGGCGAGGCTCCCGACTAACTAGCTCAAGCCCGGCACTTCCCAGCCTTTGCGGTACTCGCGGCGAACATACTTCGTCGCGTCGGCGTGCTTCGGGAACGTCAGCGAGGCAGCGTCCCAGTCGAGCGTCGTTTGCGGGAAGCGGGCTGCGATGCCGCCGAGCAAAATCGCTTCAGTCAGCGGACCGGCGTAATCGAAATTCGCCGAGGTCGTCCCCTCGCCGCGGACCGCATCGACGAATTGATGCCAATGGTTCTGCGAGCCGACTTGCGGCCGAGTGAAATCCTCGAACTTATCCTCCGGCAACAAAATCGGCGCGGCCACATGCGGCAGGATCATCGTCCCCTTCGTGCCGAAGAAGACGGAACCCTGCCCCGGCGGCTTGTGGTTGCCGAGTCGCGCCAGGACGTCGTCCGGCCGCGTGGCGTTACCGTCGTACCAAGTGACGTCCACCGTCTTGCCGTCGGTGAACTTCGTGCCCGGGAACACATAGTGGACCACGGCATCGTTGGCCCAGTTGTGCTCGGTCGGCGTCGGGCCGGTCGAGCGCACGGACAGCGGCGCGGTCAAAGCCAAGGCCTTGAAGACCGGATCGTAGATGTGGCAGCCCATGTCGCCGAACGTGCCGGTGCCGAAGTCGAGCCGCTTACGCCAGTTGCCGGGATGATAGTAACCGTTGCCGATGAAAGGGCGATCGGCCGCGGTGCCCAGCCACAGGTCCCAATTCAACGTCGCGGGGACCGGATCGCCGCCGGCCGGACGCGGCGTGCCGTCGCCCCATTGCTTGTTGCTCCAAGTGTGGACCTCGGTGATCTTGCCAATCGCGCCGCTTTGCACCAGCGCGACGGCGCTCCGATACGCCTCGCTGCTGTGGACCTGAATGCCCATCTGCGTGACGAGCTTCTTCTCGCGGGCAAACTCGGCGAGCTTGCGGCACTCGTACACATCGTGTGCCAGCGGCTTTTGGCCGTAGACGTTAATGCCCAACTGCATCGCGCTCATCGCCTGCGGGGCGTGCATGTGGTCGGGCGTGCTGACGTTGACCGAATCAAGGTTCTTTCCTTCCTTGTCGAGCATCTCGCGCCAGTCTTGATAGACCTTCACGCTGCCGTCGCTGAATTTCTTGGTCACGTTGGCGAACTTCGCCGTGTCGACGTCGGCGACCGCGATGAACTTGACGTGCTTATGTCCGGTGATCGCGCCCCAGTCGGCCCCGGCCATGCCCGACGCTCCGAAACTGGCGTGGCGAACCGTCTCGCTCGGCGGCGCCGCCCGCAGGTCGGCGATGAATGCCGGAGCGGCCAGGGTCGACGCGAGACCGGCGGCGGCCGATTGCTGGAGAAACGAACGACGCGAAGTGCGGCCCGGGCGAGGCGTGGTCATGGCGAAAGTCTTTCTTGCAAGACAGAGGTAGGGCAAGCGTAGCGGTGCAAGTCTTTCCGAGCCGCGCACGTCAGTAAGCGGTTAGGCCGGAGCAGACATTGCGATCGGCGGCGATGCTCGAACTATCCGCCATGATCGCCCGGCGGTCGGCGTCATGCAACCGTCGCGGCGCGACGTTATCATGGAACGACCGTCGTCAGCCATCGGAATCGCCGCCGCTTCGGAGCGTCTCATGTCCTTCGGACTTCGTTCTGCCTTGCTCGCTGTGAGCTTCGCGCTGTCGCTGCTCCCCCTCGTCGTACACGCCGACGATTTTCCGAAGCCGTACGATTCCGAAAAGGAACTCGACGTCCTGCCGCTGCCGCCGGAGCAAGTGGCTCGCGAGATGAAGCTGCCCCCCGGTTTCAAAGCGACGGTCTTCGCCGCCGAGCCCGACGTTTGCAATCCGATCGCCTTGGCGTGGGACGCCAAGGGCCGACTCTGGGTCGCCGAGAATTACACCTATGCCGAGTCGCCGCTCAAATTCGAACGCCAGCTCCGCGACCGCGTGCTGATCTTTGAAGACACCGACGGCGACGGCCGGCACGACAAGCGGACCGTCTTCTACGACGAACTGCAAATGCTCACGGGCCTCGAAGTCGGTCGCGGCGGCGTCTGGCTGATGTGCCCGCCGCAAGTGCTGTTCATTGCCGACAAAGACGGCGACGACAAACCCGATGCGAAGCCCGAGGTCGTGCTCGACGGCTTCACTGTGCCGCCGGAGAATTATCACAACTTCGCCAACGGGCTTCGGTTCGGGCCCGATGGTTGGCTCTACGGTCGTTGCGGCGCGTCGGCCCCCGGCGAGGTCGGCACCCCCGGCACTCCGGCGGCGGAACGAATTCCGATGCGCGGCGGCATCTGGCGATACTCGCTCCGCACGAAGGTCTTCGAAGCGCTCACCTCCGGGACGACGAACCCGTGGGGCCACGATTGGGATCGCCACGGCGAGTTGTTCTACATTAACACCGTCAACGGTCATCTCTGGCACATGATGCCGGGAGCCCACTTCGTCCGGCCCCACACGATCGACCCGAACCCGCGGACGTACGAGTTGATCGACACGCACGCCGACCACTGGCACTTCGACACGAAGGTCGGCTGGGGCAAATCAAAAGACAATCCGATGGCCGACTCGCTCGGCGGCGGCCACGCCCACATCGGCTGCTTCATCTACAACGACGACGTCTGGCCGAAGGAATATCACGGCCGACTGTTCACGCTGAACATGCACGGCCGCCGCGCTAACCAAGAACGACTCGAACGCGACGGCTCGGGCTTCATGGCCAAACACGAGCCCGACTTCTTGCAAGTGAACGACCCGTGGTTTCGCGGGATGGAACTGACGCTCGGCCCCGACGGCGGCCTGTACATCGCCGACTGGTGCGACGCCGGCGAATGCCACGAACGAACCGGCGTGCATCGCAGCAGCGGGAGGATTTATAAGGTGACGTACAGCAAGGAGACCTCCAATACTTCGAGTAACGTCAAATACGGCGACTGGTGGTCGAAGCGAATGTTCATCTATCTTGCGACTCTAGGTGATGAACAAATCCTTGAGAAGAAATTTAGAGACGCCAAGCTATTCGACGCGCGTGAACCAAAACGAACGATGACAATGCAACCCGGCGATCACGCCGTCTTGGTAACGACTTGGTTAGACCAGGCCTATCTCGGCGGATGGCGGAAAGAGCAGCTTTCAGAGGACATAAAAGAATCAGCTCGAGAATGGCATACTGAACTCGTTGGTTTGATTACCTACAACGACGCCCACGTCCGCACCTGGGCGATTCGCTTGCTCACTGACAATTGGCCGCTCGACACGATGATGAGTGTGCGGCCGGCGCGTGTAGCGACGTATCCGGCACCCGATCGTGAGCTTCTCGCGCAGTTCGTAAAGCTGGCGGAAAGCGATCCGTCGCCGCTGGTGCGGCTGACGCTCGCTTCGACGTTGCAACGGCTACCGCATGCCGATCGTTTGCCGCTCGCGAAGGCGCTCGGTTCGCACAGCGAAGATGCCGCGGATCACAACTTGCCGCTGATGATCTGGTACGGCCTGATTCCGACGGCCGACGAGCATGGCCTCGAACTCGCCGCGCTCGCCGCCGACTGCCGGTTGCCGACGACGCGGAAACTCATCGCGCGGCGGTTGGCCGAGGACGTCGAGAAGCAGCCTGATGCTTTTAACTCGCTGCTCGCCGCCGTCGCCATGAAAGCCGATGCCCGGCCCGCCGACGACGTCGTCCGCGGTGCGGCCGCCGCGCTCGCCGGTTGGCGAAAAGCCCCTGCCCCGTCGAACTGGGAAAAGTTCGCGGCCTTCGCATCGAAGTCGGACGATGCCGACGTGCAGAACCAGGTCCGCGAGCTGAGCGTCGTCTTCGGCGACGGTCGGGCCCTGGACGACGTGAAGCGGATCGCCCTCGACGGCAAGGCCGACATGAACGCGCGACGGTCGGCGTTGCAGACGCTCATCGACGCCCGACCCGACGATCTCCGCAAAACCTGTACGTCGCTGCTCAAGACGCGGTTCCTCAACCCGCTCGCCGCGCAAGGGCTCGGGCTGTTCGACGACGACGAGGCGGCCGCGATGTTGGTCGACTCGTACAAATCGTTCCATCACTCCGAGCGAGCCCGACTGATCGGCGTCCTCGCGTCGCGCCCGCGGTTCGCGAAGGGGCTGCTCACGGCCGTCGCCGATGGTCGCATCAACAAGGTCGATCTCACCGCCTTCGTCGCGAGGCAGATTCACGATTTCGGCGATCCCGAACTGCAAGAACTGCTGCAGCAAACGTGGGGCGAGTTCCGCGACAGCCCCGCCGAGAAGAAGCAACTGATCGCCCAACTGAAGCAGACGCTGACGAA
>CAMCTH010000136.1 GCA_945877965.1 Planctomicrobium piriforme
GGAGCGACGGTTTGAATACGGCCGTCCGCAACGAGCGCGATCTGGGCGTGTTCTATTACTGGACGCCCGAACCGGCCCAAGACTTTTTCAAATTCGTCCTTGATCAAGGACTCAAAGGTTCGGGCAACTATGGTGTCTTCGGTATGGGCTTTTACAACGGCCAAGGGGGATCGTTCCTCGAACAGAACGACGACATTCACTTTGCCACGCGATTAACGTTGCCGCATCAGTTTGCCAACGGACAATGCATGGAAGTCGGTGTGCAAGGCTACATCGGCGAGTACGGCGTGCTCGGCTCGGCGATCAGTCCTTTGGGCGTCGGCGCAGCGGTGACTCCGGCAGGGACGATCAACAGCACGATCCCCGTTCGCGAGATTCTCGATCAGCGCATCGCCGGCTCGTTTATCTGGTACCCGCAGCCGATCGGATTTCAAGCCGAGTGGAACGTCGGTCGCGGGCCCGGACTGAACGACGCCCAAACCGCCGTTGAGGATCGCCATCTCTACGGCGGCTATGTGCAAACCATGTACAAGTACGACACGCCTTGCCGGGGTACGTTCTTCCCCTATCTCCGTTGGAATAGCTACCACGGCGGTTACAAGGCCGAACGTAACGCGCCGTTTTCGAGCATCGACGAATGGGAATTCGGAACCGAGTGGCAGATTAACCCGCAAATGGAATTCACGATGGCCTATATGCCGACCGACCGGACGAACACGACGGCGATTAGCACGGCCAATACGCTTTCCTACGGTCAGTTCGAAGGGTCGGTGATGCGATTCCAATTCCAGGTCAACTACTAACGCCTGCGACAAACCGCATCGTTACAGATACGATTCCCAGCCCCGCTCTTTGAGCAGGGCGACGAGCTTACGGACCGACTCTTCGTCACGCTTGTCGGCCACCAACGTGGCGTCGGGCGTGTGGACGACGAGCAGATCCTTGAGGCCGAGCGTGACGACCAGATGCTCGTCGTCGGTCCGGACGATCGTATCGCGGGTGTCGAGTCCTAAGTGCCGGCCGACGATCGTGTTGCCGGCCGCATCGGTGCCGCGCAACCGCGCGAGCGATTGCCAGCCGCCGACGTCGTCCCAATCGAACGGCGCATCGATCGCGACGATCGACGGGGCGTGTTCCAAGATGGCGTAGTCGATCGAGATTCCCTTGATCAACGGGAACTCGCGATCGAGCACCGCCGCGTACTCCGGCGTGCCGTGCGCCGCGGCGATCGTTTCCAACCGCACCGCCAACTCCGGCTGATGCGTCTTGAGCAGGTCGACGATCAGATCGGCCCGCCAGACGAACATGCCCGAGTTCCAAAAGAAGTTCCCCGACGCGACGAACTCCTCGGCCAACTCGCGATGCGGCTTCTCGCGAAAGCGGACGACGTTGTAAACGTCGATCTCGGCCGCGATGGCGGTGAAGCTCCCGTGCGGCGGGCCGATCATCTCGCCCTTCTCGATGTAGCCGAAGCCTTCCGAAGCGTACGTCGGGCGAATGCCGAACGTGACGATCTGCTTGCGCGGTTTCGCGACTAACCGCTCGGCCAACTTCACGGCCTTCTGAAAACCGAAGACGTCCTTAATCGCATGATCCGACGGCAGCACCAGCATCACCGCATCGGGATCGTCGCGCAACATTAAGAGCGCGGCCAGGCCGATGCACGGCGCCGTGTTTCGCGCGCACGGCTCGACAACGTAAGTTTGCTCCGGGACTTCCGGCAACTGGGCTCGCACCGGTTCGACGAGATGCGTGCCGACCGACGGCCAAATTCGCTCGGGCGGAATCATCAGGCCGAGGCGATCGACCGTCGCGCGGAGCATTGTGCGGGCATCGACGAGCGGCAGCAGTTGTTTCGGCAAGTCGCGTCGGCTGGCAGGCCAAAACCGCGTGCCGGAGCCGCCGGCCATGATGAGTGCGTGGAGCATAGGACGAAATGATAAATGCTAAATGATGAATGATAAATTGCGGACAAGCGCGAGCGGTCGTTGAACTCAGGTTCTATTATTTAGCATTTATCATTCATCATTTAGCATTTATTGAAAGATAAGTTGCTTTGTCGACTGTCATCCCCGGTTTCACGCGCGCCGCCACCGTCTCTGCGTCGTAGCCGAACAGCGGGCTGATTTCGACCGGCGTTCCCGCGGCGACCTTTGCTCCGGCGGCTTCCAGACGGCGCGTCGCTTGCGCGATCATCTGGGCGCGAACCCACTCGGGCGAGTCGGTCTTCGCTCCCGGCGCATTCTTCAGCGGTGCGAACGCCTCAGCCGGATCGACTTCGACGACCAGCGCACTCCGGGCGGCCGGCGCGAGATCGAAGATGAACTTTTCGAACTTCAGCGCGTTCGGCTCCGTCGGCTCGATGAGGTTCCCCTTGGCGTCGAGATGTGGCACCTTCTTGCGGGCGCGATGAAACGGCAGGCCGCCGTCGCCCGTGCTGTGCTTCAACAAGAACTGGGCGTCGAACACATGGACCGCAATGCTGCCGGCCCACAACTCAAGCGTGCCGTCGGGGGCGCGACGGGCCGCATGTTCGGCAGGCAGATCGCTGTATTCGATCACCATCATCCGGCGATCGACGTCGACGACGACGCCGACCTTTTCGGCCGGGTCGTGCTTGGGGACCGCCTGCATCGTCACTTCGCTCTCGGCCAGCAAGTGATAGCCGAGCGTCGCTTCGTCGCAGACCTGGGCCAGCGGATTGTCGACTTGGAAGTAGAAGAGTTGCTTAAGGCCGCGCTCGCGAATGATCTGCGGAGCACGACTGGCCGCGAGGGCCGCCAGCATGCCGCCGTGCCCGTCGGGACTGAGCGCCAACTCGCCGGGACCGGCCAACAGCAACTTGCCGGTCTGCTCATCGACGGCCGGCATCGTCCCTTGGCAGAAGACGACGAGGTCCTCCTCGCGCAGCCCAAACCGATCGTGCTCGGCCAAGAACGCAACGGTTTCGTCGTGCGTCGCGGGGCTCGTCATCAGGAACAACGGAATCGTCACGCCGTATCGCGCGCCGACGGCCCGCAGCTTTTCGAACAAGATTTGAAACAGAAACGCTTCGGAGACCGGACCCAGCGGGTACATCCCCTTGGGATGATCGAAGCCGAGCCGAGTTCCTTGCCCGCCGGCGACGAGCATCGCCCCGACGTGCCCGGAGCGTAACGCCTCGGCCCCGCGCCGTCGGGCCGCTTCGAGCGTGAATTCGTTGTCGGTCCGGTTGAGTCGGATCGAACGCGGCGACTTCGCCTTCGCAGCGATCGCGGCCCAGTCGTCGGTCTGCGATTCACCGGCGACGAGGCGCTCAATCTTGGCGAAGTCGATGCTCCGCAGTTGTGCGAGAAACCGCTCGCGCTCGGCAGCGGGGAGCGTCTCGGCATGTTCAAGCAGATGCGGTTGCATAGTTTTAATTTTAGGTCAAATCAATCTCAAGACCGTCGTACGCCAACTCCATCCCCGGCGGCAGCATCGCGTTCGTT
The DNA here is from genome assembly GCA_945877965.1 of Planctomicrobium piriforme. Lineage (GTDB taxonomy): Bacteria > Planctomycetota > Planctomycetia > Pirellulales > PNKZ01 > CAMCTH01. Next base: position 3,471 of record CAMCTH010000136.1, read on the forward strand.
TCTTCGTGTTCCAGATCGTGCGCCATGTGCGTGAAATAAGTCCGCCTCGCCCCGAGCCGTTTGGCCATCTCGACCGCCTGCGTCACGTTGAAGTGTGTCGGATGAAATTTTTGTCGGAGGGCGTCGAGGATCAAGACGTCGAGGCCTTGCAGATGGGCGAGGCTCGCGTCGGGGATGCCGTTCACGTCGGTGCAGTACGCCACGTTGCCGAAGCGGAACCCCAGGACCCGAAACTTGCCGTGATTCAACCGCATGGGAATGACCGTCACCCCCAGCAAGTCGAACGGCTCCAAAGTGATTCGCCGAATCTCCAAGTGCGGCACCGAGGCCCCGCCGGTCTCCGACTCGTCGCCGAAGGCGTAATCGAACGACCGGCGAATCCGAGCCTCGACCTGCTCTTCGCAATACAACGGTAGCTTATGCCCCAGGTAGTAAGTCAGAACCCGAACGTCGTCGAGGCCGAAGAGATGGTCGGCATGCTCGTGCGTGTAGAGGACCGAATGGACCAGCGGGATTCGCTCGCGGAGGAGTTGCTGCCGCAGGTCGGGCGTGGTGTCGACGAGCAGCGTCCCTTGGGGCAAACCGAGGGCCAGCCCGCAGCGGGTCCGCTGGTTCTTGGGGTTGGTGCTGATGCAGACGGGGCAACCGCAGCCGATCGCCGGGACGCCGACGCTGGTGCCGGTCCCCAGGAAGCGGAGTTTCCCGGTCAGGTCGGCCGCATCGGGCAGGGGGGCGAAAGGCATAGGGAAGCGCGGAGCGCGGAACTCGGTGCGCGGAACTAGAAAAAGGCTGCGGCGCTCCGCGCGCCGCGTTCCGAGCTCCGCGCTCGATAGTATTGCGGTAACTTCAAGTGCCGACAAGGCTTATCGTCGACGGTGTCACGGTCAACCGTGCTTGACCCATTTTGCCGAACGCTATAAATTGAAGCGACGGAAAATCTTGCGCACTCCGCTCGGGCGATGGCACGGTAGCCTCGTCACGGCCCGACCGTGCTGTTTTCCCGGGTTTCGGATGCCCCGGTCTCTGGTTTTTTAGTGCCATGCAACAGGTTTTGAGTGCGGTCGGCGATTTAGCAGGCAACGTCTTCGGCGGGCTCGGACGCTCGATCGAACGGTCGTTGACGGCCTTGTTCGGATCGTCGAACGCTCGGTACGTCAAGAAGTTACAGCCGAAGATCGCTGCGATCAACGAGCTCGAATCGAAGTACCAGTCGCTGAGCGACGAAGACCTGAAGCGGCAGACGTCCGAATTCAAAAAGCGGCTCGCCTCGGGCCAATCGCTCGACGACATTCTGGTCGAAGCCTTCGCCGTCTGTCGCGAAGCGAGCCGGCGGTTCATCGGTCTGCGGCACTACGACGTTCAACTCCTCGGCGGCATGGTCCTGCACAGCGGCGCGATCGCCGAAATGGCGACGGGCGAAGGAAAGACCCTCGTCGCCACGCTGCCGGCCTATTTGAATGCGCTCGAAGGCAAGGGCGTTCACGTCGTCACGGTCAACAGCTACTTGGCCCGCCGCGATATGGAATGGATGGGCCCGGTCTACATGAGCCTCGGCCTCTCGGTCGGCTCGATCTACAACGACATGGACCCGCTGGAACGTCAGCGCGCGTACATGTGCGACATCACCTACGGCACAAACAACGAGTTCGGCTTCGACTATCTGCGCGACAACATGAAGCCGGCCGCGCACGGCGACAAACGTTTTGACGTGACGCAGCAGCAAGTGCAGCGCGCTCGGCACTACGCCATCATCGACGAAGTCGACAACATCCTCATCGACGAAGCCCGCACGCCGCTCATCATCTCGGGCCCGGCGCACGACGACGTCACCCGCTACGACAAGGCCGACTCGATCGCGCGGCAGTTGAAGCGCGAAACGCACTTCGAGGTCAAAGAAAAAGAACACTCCGTTCATCTGACCGAAGAAGGGGTCCGCGCCTCGGAAAAGCTCGCCGGAGTAGAAAGTTTCTACACCGCAGGCAACATGGAGTGGCCGCACCTCATCGATAACGCCCTCAAGGCGCATTACCTCTACAAGCGCGACGTCAACTACGTCATCGACGAAGGCGAAGTCGTCATCGTCGACGAGTTCACGGGCCGCTTGATGAAGGGACGCCAGTGGAGCGACGGCTTGCACCAAGCCGTCACCGCGAAAGAACGCTTGAAGGTCCAGGCCGAGTCGCAAACTTATGCGACCGTCACGCTGCAGAACTTCTTCAAGATGTACAAGAAGATCAGCGGCATGACCGGCACGGCCATGACCGAAGCCTCGGAATTCTGGAAGATTTACAAGCTCGACGTCGTCTCGATTCCGACGAACAAGCCGCCGATCCGGATCAACTTCGCCGACGTCATCTATCGCACCGAGCGCGAAAAGTTCGAAGCCCTCTGCGACGAGATTGAAGCCCTGCATCGCTGGGATCAGCTCGACATGAAGGACGGGACGTCGCAACTCGGCACGATCGTCCGCGAAGAAAAAGTCGGCGACGCGATCTCCGAGTACGTCTTCACGCCGAAAGAATCGAAAGAGAAGCTGAACATCGCGGCCGACAAGGTGACGAACGTCCGCCGCAAAGGTCGGCCGATCCTCGTCGGTACCGTCAGCATCGAGAAGAGCGAACGCCTCAGCGGCATGCTCGTCCGCCGCGGCGTCAAACACGAAGTCCTCAACGCCAAGCAGCACCAGCGCGAAGCGGAGATCATCTCGCAAGCCGGTCGCTTCAACGCCGTGACGATCGCCACGAACATGGCCGGCCGCGGGACCGACATCATCCTCGGCGGTAATCCTGAGACGTTGGCCTGGGCCCAACTGCAAGACAAGTACGCCACGCGGCTCGATGTGCCACAGGACGAATGGAACCGCTTGATCGCCGACATCGAATCGCGCGAGAAGATGAAGCCCGAGGGACAAATGGTCCGCGGCCTCGGCGGGTTGCATGTCATCGGCACGGAACGCCACGAAGCGCGCCGCATCGACTTGCAACTCCGCGGTCGTTGCGGTCGTCAGGGCGACACCGGCTCGTCGCGATTCTTCTTGTCGCTCGAAGACGATCTGATGCGGATCTTCGCCGGCGAATGGGTGAAGAACGTCCTCACGCGCATGGGCATGCAAGACGGCGAGGCGATCGAGAGCCGGATGGTCAGCCGCCGCATCGAAGGGGCTCAAAAGAAAGTCGAAGAGCGCAACTTCGAGATTCGCAAAAACCTGCTCGAGTATGACGAAGTGATGGATGAGCAGCGGAAGCGGGTCTACGGATTCCGCCAGCAACTGCTCGACGGCGTGAACTGCAAGTACGTTATCCTAGACATGATCCGCAAGTTGGTCGACCGCCGCTTGGTCGACTTCCTCGATCGCGACTACGCGACGACGACGTACGCCAAATGGGCCGGCGGTATCTTGGGCGTCGACTTGGAACCGTCCGACTTCCGCGGACTCGACGGCAACGCCGCCGACCGCATGGCTCGCGACGAAGCGTCGCGCCAGGTCGAGACGCAGTTGCACGACACGATGGAAGAGAATCTGCCCGACGGCGAAGACGAGGCCGAATGGAATTGGGAAGCGCTCGCTAAGTTCGTCGACACCCGCTGGGGCTTGAACCTCCGCGATCGTGATCTCAAGAAAGTCGGCCGCGATCACGTCGCCGAGTTCCTGCTCGAAAAGATCGGCGCCGCCATCGAAAAGGTCGACCTGACCGAAGGGGCTAAGTTCTTGGCACCCGATTTCGCGCTGCAATCGATCGCCGCCTGGATGCGACAGAAGTTCACGATCGAAACGAACGTCGAAGAGGTCCGCGGCCGCGAGTTGCCCGCCGTCCGCCAATGGGCCCTCACCAAAATCCTACAAGCTTACGACGAAAAAGAGGCCGAGTACCCGGTCCTCGCCGGCCTGTTGCACTTCACTACGCGCGACGAATCGACCGGCCAAAAGCGGTACGATCGCGACGCGCTCATCGAGTGGGCCCGGACGCGGTTTGAAGTCGATCTCTCGCTCGACGATCTGAAGAACAAGCAGCAAGACGAAATCGAAACGCTGCTCGTCGCGGCCAGCATTCAATCGCAAGCGAAGGCCGAGCAGGCCGCCGCCGAGGCCCGCGCCAAAATTGCCGAGTACTCCGGCAATCGTGAAGACTTGCCCGCGCTATTCGATTGGATGAAGACCCGCTTCGGCGTCGAGCTCGATCTCGATGTGCTAGGCGATCTCGAACGCGAAGTTCTCGAACGCCGCATCACGGGTACGGTCGAAGACAAGTTCCGCCCCGAAATCCGCGGCATGGAACGGTCGCTCGTCCTGCAACTGCTCGACACGGCTTGGAAAGAGCACCTGCTGGCGATGGATCACCTCCGTCAAAGCGTCGGCCTTCGCGGCTACGCCCAGGTTGATCCGAAGGTCGAGTATCGCCGCGAAGGGATGCGGACGTTCGAAACGATGTGGGACACGATCGGCGATCATGTGACCGATCTCGTCTTCCGCATCGAACAATTGGACGAGCGATTCGTCGGCTCCACCTGGGTCGAAAGCCGTGCCACGCACGACTCGCCCCCGCCTGCGGTCGCGGGCGGCATGTCGGAAGACCAACAACAGGCGATGAATTCCGGCGGCGGCGAGGCGGCGAAGATCGAACCGATCCGCAACCGCGAAGACGTCGTCGGCCGCAACGATCCGTGCCCGTGCGGCAGCGGCAAGAAATACAAAAACTGCCACATGCGCAACAGCGGCGCGGCGTAAAATCTCATTCCGGGTTTGCTCCCCTCGCCCCGGCACAGGGAGAGGGGCAGGGGGTGAGGGGTTTTAAGCTCTCAACCTGTAAGAACGTAATTCGGGCAAGGAAGCCCATGCCGTATCTCCTCAATCTTCTCTACCTCGCGCTCGTCGCTCTCGCGTCGCCGTGGCTGCTTTATCAAGCGGTGCGCAATGGCAAGTATCGCGCAGGCTACGGCGAAAAACTCTTCGGCCGCGTGCCGATTCGCACCGGCGATGAGCCGTGCCTTTGGTTGCATGCCGTCAGCGTCGGCGAAGTGAACTTGCTCGGAGTACTGGTGAAAGAACTCCGGCGGCGTCGGCCCGAGGCGCGGATTGTGGTCTCGTCGACGACCCGCACCGGCCTGGAGTTGGCCCGCAAGAAGTACGCCGATCTGATGACCTTCTACTGCCCGTTGGATTTCAGCTGGGCCTGCCGCACGGCGCTGCGTCGTGTGCGCCCCACGGCCTTGGTGCTTGCCGAGTTGGAGCTCTGGCCGAATCTGATTCGCGCTGCAAACGACGCCGGCGTGCCGGTCGCGATCGTCAACGGCCGGCTGAGCGAACGAAGTTGGCGCGGATATCGTCGCCTACGATTCTTCGTCCGCGGACTGTTGCAGCGGCTCGCGCTCGTCGCCGTGCAGAACGAAGAATATGCCGCGCGATTCCGCGATCTCGGCTGCGACGAAACGAAACTGATCACGACCGGCTCGCTCAAGTACGACGGTGCGTCGACCGACCGCGCGAACCCGGCGACTCGGCAACTTGCGGAGCTCGCCGGAATCCAATCGGACGAAGTCGTGTTCCTCGCCGGCAGCACGCAAGTCGAAGAAGAAGCGGCAGCCGTCGAAACCTATCGCACGCTCGCCGCGGAGTTTCCGCAACTGCGGCTCGTGATCGTTCCGCGACACGCCGAACGCTTCGACGACGTGGCCCGCTCGCTCGCACAATCGGGCCTGCCGTTCGTGCGCCGGTCGGCGCTTAGCCCGGTCGTCCTCAACCAGGACGCCGCGAGGACGCGGCGGCTAAGCGATGGCGATCGTAATATGAATCCCATCCTGCTCGTCGACGCGATCGGCGAACTTGGTGCCTGGTGGGGAACGTCGCACGTCGCGCTCGTCGGCGGCAGTCTCGGTTCGCGCGGCGGACAGAACATGATCGAACCGGCCGCGTACGGCGCCGCCGTCTCGTTCGGCCCGAACACGCAAAACTTCCGCGATATCGTCGCATCCCTGCTCGGCGTCGACGGCGCCGTCGTCATTCACGACGAGGACGAACTCACCGCCTTCGTCCGCCGCTGCCTGATTGAACCGAACTTC
>CAMCTH010000137.1 GCA_945877965.1 Planctomicrobium piriforme
TACACGCATGTGATGCAAAAGGCGGCTACGCGCGTGCGCAGTCCGCTTGATGGTCTTTCCGCGGCTATTGTCGGAAGATAATGCATTCATTGGGTGGACTACCCATAGTTACCCTCCCCGAGCGAGAGGATTGCCAATCGAACCGATTCGGGCAATCCCGGCCAACGTTCAATTAGACGGTGCAGTCTCTGGTCGGCCGCGAACTGCACCGGATTCTGCACCGCCTCATCGAAAAAATCGCTTGAATCGCGGGATTTTTCGGGGGTAATCGAATCCCACCCCATCCGCTGAGGTTTTGAATGCGCGAGAGTCGGTAAGAATGGTTGGCAATCGGTCTCGTCGTTGATTGGCGACCGGCTTCCTAGGCGCCGTTACACCAACTCTTCGGTCTCTTCGCCGGCGTTGATCGTGATTTCGCCGCCGTCTTCGAGGCGGCGGACGATGTCGACGATTTGTTGCTGCATCGCTTCGACGGCCGAGCGTTTGACCGGGCCGAGGTAGTCCATTTCTTCCTTGAGCATTTCGGCCGCACGGGTCGACATGTTCCCCAGGATCTTCTGCTTCAACTCCTCGCTCGCCGTCTTCAGGGCCATCGCCCACTGCGAGTTCTCGACGTTCTTCAGGACCGTCTGGACGTCCTTCATCGCGAACTTGCCGATGTCGTCGAAGACGAACATGCGACGACGGATCTCTTCGACCAAGTCCGGATCTTCTTGCGCCAGGCTTTCGAGCAAGCTCCGCTCGATCGCGCGATCGGTGACGTTCAGAATCTCGGCGACCGACTCGACGCCGCCCGCCGCTTCGAACGATTGGCTGCTGATGCTCGACATGCGGTGCTCGAGGCCGCGCTCGACCTCGTGGACGATCTCGGGACTGGTTTGTCCCATGCGTGCGATGCGGCGAATGACCGAGAGTTGCCGATCGGCCGGGAGTCCGCCGATGACCTGGGCCGACTTCTGCGGTGCCAAGTGCGACAAAATGAGCGCGATGGTTTGCGGGTGTTCGTCGAGTACGAACGTCAGTAAGTGTGTGGCGTCGATCTTCTGCAGAAAGGCGAACGGCATCGCCTCGATCTGCTGGCGGACGTTTTCCAACGTGCCGGCCGCATTCTTGCCGAGCGCCTTTTCGACGAGCGACTTGGCGAGGTCGATACCGCCGGAACTGACGCCGAACGCGTTCGGGTTCACCTCGGCGAACTCGCGGATGGCGACCCCTTGCTCGTCGCCCGAGATGTGGCCGAGCTTGGCGATCTCGATCGAGACGTACTCGACCTGCTTGGGGCTGAGCTTGGTCATCAGCGCGGCCGCTTCCTCTTCGGGAAGACTGGCGAGCAGGACGGCCGCTTTCCGCAATTCGTTGACAGCCACGCGAGGTTTGCTCCATGCATCGGATCGCTGCGCGAGCCGGGCGGGCAGGTTTGCGCCGTCCAGCCGATCGCTACGACCGTTAAAGTCGCGCAGCGTCTCAGGGGGCGTATCGACCAGGAGTCGCGAGAAACTTAAATCGCGTTCAGCGCACCATTGGCTGCTTGCTACGCCGGCACCGGCTCGGCGACCGGCTCGAGGCCGACTTCCAGCGTGAACGGGCCCCAGTCGGTTGCGAACGTGACGCAGATCGGGTTCACGCTCGACGGGAACCGAACGACGTGCCCCTTGCCGGTGATGACGTTCGGCAAGCTAATCGAGAGTTGAAGCTCTTCGAGTTGGGCCTTGGCCGCACCGGCGACCATGTTGGCGAGTTCGCCGACGGCGTCGATGACGTCGCCGTTTACTTCGGTATATTCCGTCATCAGCATCGTGCCGGCGGCCTTAAGGGCCAGCGATTCGGAGAAGCTGAGGACGACCGTTCCGGCAGCCCTACCGGAGAGACCGATGACGCCGCTGATTTCGTGCGACGGCGAGGCGTTGTCTTTCAAGCTCAGTCCTTCGCGGCGAATCTGGCAGTCGAGCATGGTCGAGAACGCCTGACCAGCGGCCGTGATGAACGGATTGACGTACTCGGCCTTCATGCGAACTCTCCCCTCAACAATAAACGACTCGCCGGCCGAGGCTTCCGCGCGGCGCAGAAGTTCGGACCCGCAACGGTAGTACCGCAGTACCCCCGGTCAACACACGAAGTGAGGATGCTGAGTCGACCTGCGGGTTTCAACCATCCGATTGCGACGAGCGCGCCGATTGTGCAGGCCGTGACGACGGCGAAGAAAAATGGGGGCATTTTCGCCACAACGGTTGCAACTCTTAGTCGCAAGCTAGAGTTGCAAGGGTCGTAAATTGACCCTCGGTGCGGACTGAGCCGTTTTCGGTCCCGAGGCATTACTGTTATGGATACGGACGCAGATCGTCGCAGGAATTTTCGGTCGCCGGTCGTCGGGTCCCGCGAAGGGATTCTGACGGTCGGTAAGTCGGAGCTACCGGTTCGTCTCATCGACGAATCGTCGGGCGGTTTGGCGGTCTCTTCGGAGATCATGCCGCCGTTCGGCGCGGGTGTCGAAGGAGAGTTGCGTACCGACGACGGCGATCTGTTCCGCGTCCGCATCATGCACGTGCAACAGCGCGGTATGATCACGCGAATCGGCATGGAACGTTTGGAAGTGCTCAAAGAAAGCTCGGGTTCGCCGCTGTTCAAGGCGCTGACGGGCGGACGCAAACGCGGTCGATTGCAAGTGGCGTTGTTCGTCGTCATCGGCATGGCCGTAGGCATGGCGGCGCAAGCCGATCCGGTTCGCCGACAACTCAGCAAGGTCCCGGGCGTCGGCAAGTTGTTCACGGTCGACGCTCCGGCCGGCCCGATCGCGCCGAAGATCAGCCCGTCGTTGAAAGAACGCCTCCGCGAGCAGTTCGACATCGATCTCTTCGCCGAGCCCGAACTCGCCGGCTTGCTGCAACTCCGGACCGAACAAGAGAAAAAGATTCACAGCATTATCGACGCCAAGAACTCAGCCGTTCGCGGCGGGTTGCCGGGCTCGCAACAAACGGCCATCTTGTACATCACGCAGTTGGCCATGCTCGGCGTGCTCGACACCGAACAAAAATACCGGCTCGAAGGTTTGATCGATCACACGATCGGCGCGACGGACTTGCTGCAAAAGCTCGTCAATCAATACTGGCCGAATGCCGACCCCGCCGAGTTGTATAACCGTTTGGGGGCGCCGGCCCTGGCTTTGCCGCAAGTGGCGGCTCAAATCGGTCTCGATGATAAGCAGCTCAAGGCGATTCGCCTCGTCGTCGATCAGGCCTTGGAGCGTTCGGAAGATTTGTATCGTCAGGCGAAGACAAGCCCGAACGAAACCGAGTTGCTGAGTTCGGCCTATGGTTACATCACGCAGGCGCACGAAGTGTGTCTGAGCGTGTTGCGTCCGGAGCAAAAAGAGGCTCTGCGGAAGATGGCGAGCAAAGAAAAGGCTCCCACGACTACTCCGTAGAAGTCTGATTCGAGCCGCGTGTCGAGTCGAGCGAAGAATCCCTGTCGTCCTTCGCTACGTCGCACGTCGCTCGTAAATGCCTTCCTGGCCGGCGCACTCGTCGACCGCGATCCGAATCGCTTCCGGGCGATAGCCGGTCTTCTTCTCCAGCCGTTCGAGCAACTCGTGGCCGATGTGCCGGGCCAGCAGTTCGGCCGTCGTCTGTTCCAGCGGCAGCAGCAGGCAATCGCCCAGCGGAAAGATCCAGCGGCGATCGTCGAACGTCACCATTACTTCACGTTCGTCGGCGGTGACCTTGATTTTCGGGTGCCGCGTCGGCAGCAGCATCCGGTGATCTAATTCGGCCACGATTTCACGCATCACGTCGCGCAGGGCGATGAAGTCGACGACGTACTGATTCTCATCGAGCGGCCCGTCGACCTCGACCGTCACGCCGTAGTTGTGACCATGCAGACGTTCACAGATGTTGCCGTTGAACGTAATGAAATGCGCCGCCGAAAAAATCAGCTCGGTCTTGCGAACCCGCACGGTGTAACGTTCGTCGGCCATGCTAAAAGACATCCGTCTGGCTCCCTTCGCCCCTTGAGGGAGAGGGGCCGGGGGTGAGGGGGAATCGCAATACGCCGTGCAATCAAAACCGCAACGGCGGCATCAGTATCTTATCATGCAGCGCCACAAAGAGCCCGGCCGCAATCAAATCGGCCGTCGCGCCGGGGTTCAGCTTGTGACCGTCCGAGCGGAGTTCGAAGTCTAAGTCGGCCAGGGCTTCGTAATACGCATCGTCGCCGGGTTCGCCGGATGCCAACACCGAGCCGGCCCAAGCCGCCGCTTCTTTGGCTTGGTCGAGACCGCATTTCCGGGCGATCAGCGTGTCGGGGAGATGGTGCATCACGTGGACGTGCGTGCGGATGATGACGTCGACCGTCGACCAACCGCGCGCGAGGCCGCGCTGCATCTCGGGGACGACCAAGTCAAAGACGTCGGCAAAACCGTTGGAATATTGCCGAGCGATGGCGTCGCGCTCAGCGGCGAGTTGCATGGCGTGCAGCAACGAATCGGGAGCCGGCCCCGAGACGTCGGCCTCGCCGGCTTCGCCGAGTCCGCCGGGCGCGGCCAGGCGGATCGCCGCGTAGACCTGAGCCGCATCGTCGGCGTCGAGCAAATCGAGCACGGCCCGCACGCCGTCGCGCAGTGAACCGCCGCACGAAGTCGCCGCCGCCAACGGGGCCAACAACAGGACGATGCCGAGATTGACGTTCGTCGCGGCCAGTTGCCGCGTCGCTCGAACGGCGGCCAACACCGCCTCGCCGACCTTCCCGCCGTCGGCCGCCTGCTGCATCGCCGGACCGATCGCGACGGCCGCGGTCTGAAAGTCGTAAAACGATAGGTCCTCGAAATCGGCGCCGCGATGCACGTTCCCCGGCTTCGGCGCACTCGCTTCGAGCAAACAAGCCAGCGTCGCCATCTGGCCGATGGTCAACGATGCGGCCTCGCCTCGGATGGCATCGCCGTTCATCGCGTGGCTCCGGCGATCGACGTCGGGTGCCTGGCCATGAAGTCGTCGATGAGCGGCACGATTCGTTCGTGGGCGTCTTCGACGACGTAATGTCCACAGTCAGCGAAGCGATGGACTTCCGCTTTCGGGAAGAACTCGATGAAGCGGTCTAAGAACTTCGGTGTGAAGCACCAGTCGCGCATGCCCCAGATCAGTGAGATCGGCAGGTTCGCGAGGCTCGACAGCCTGCGCTCGACGGTCGTGAGCACGTCGTAGCTCGGGTGCGACCGACGCAAAGGAATGTCTTCGACGAACCGTTGCACGGCAACGCGGTTGGCATAGGAATCGTACGGAGCCAAATAGCCTGCGCGAACGGCGGCGGTGAAACGCTCGGGCTTCTCCGTCGCCATGACGAGCGCGGCCTGCGCGAAGAGGTTCAAGCCGCGCACACCCCAGGGGCCGACGAGCGGCGTGCGACAGACGCGAATTCGCCACGGGCATTTCTGGCCGTGAAACGCGCCGGTGTTGAAGAGCACCAACCGGGCGAATCGTTGCGGCTCGGCGACGGCCGCGCCGAGTCCGATCGCGCCTCCCCAGTCGTGCGCCAGCAACGTGATGTTCCGCAGGTCGAGCTTTGCAATCAGCGCGCGAAGGTTAGCGATGTGCTGAGCGAGACGATATTCGTACTTTTGCGGTTTATCAGAAAGGCCGCAGCCGATGTGATCGGGGACGACGACGCGGTAACGGCCTCGCCACGCCGTCGCGAAATGGCGCCAGTAGTACGACCACGTCGGGTTGCCGTGGACGCAGAGCAGCGTTTCCGGCGGGGCGTCGGGCTCGCTCGGCTTTGCCTCGGGGCTAACCGGGCCTTCGTCCAAGTAGTGCATCCGCACGTTGCCGAGCGTCAGGTAGTGCGACTGGAACGGGTACCCGCTTCGCCAATCGGCAGTCGTGTCCGGCATGCGGTTCGGCTCGTGACGAAGTTGACGAATCTGCGGGGCAGCGAATGTGAGAAGACAATGAGGGGGCCCGATGCGGCTTTCTTTTCGTTGCGCATCGTGAACAATAACGTATGTCCCAAGTCGTGCTACGCCCTGAGGATACGTCGGTCGCCCCGCGGCCGCAAGCCGCCCGGGACGGCGATGCCTTTCCGTCGCGGCGTGTTCGACGGACAATGACGACGAGGCTGAGGATCGACCGACGCGCAGTTTTGCGCGGGCCGGAATGTTTGCGCAACCTGAACTCGAGCGAAGACGGTGACCGTGTGCCTGACCAAGATTATCTCGCCGAGCACTTTCTGAACCGCGAACTGAGCTGGCTCGCGTTTAACACGCGCGTCCTCGAAGAGGCCGAGTCGCCCGACGTGCCGCTGTTGGAGCGCGTGAAGTTCCTGTCGATTTTTAGTTCGAATCTCGACGAGTTCTTCATGGTCCGCGTGTCGGGCCTGCGCGAACAGGCGTTCGAAGACGGCGCTCCGCAAGATTACTCGCCCGACGGACTCCGGCCGATCCAGCAGTTGGAAAAGATCGCGACGCGTACGAAGGAGCTGGTCGCCGCGCAATATCGTTGTTGGAACGAGCAGATCGTGCCGCAACTGGCCGATCAAAAGATTCGCATCCTCGCGCCGTCGCAATTGTCGGACGAGCATATTGCGATGCTCGACAAGTTCTTCGCCGAACGGGCGTATCCGATTCTCACGCCGATGGCCGTCGACCCGGCTCACCCGAGTCCGCGCTATCACAACCGCGGGCTGTACATCGCGGCCCGATTGCGGCGGCATGCGGGCTTGGGGCCGAAGCATCTGTTCGGCGTCGTGCAGTTGCCGCAGGTGTTGCCGCGATTGGTGCCGCTCGCGCAGGGCGACGAGCAGTTGTACATCTTCCTGGAAGACGCTGTCACGATGCGGCTGACCGAGCTGTTCGGCGGGGCCGACGTCGTCACGTCGACGATCTTCCGCATCACGCGCGACAGCGATATCGACCTGCTTGAGCAAGAGTCGGACGATATGCTGCAGTCGATCGAGGACCGCCTCAAAGCTCGCCAGCGCGGGCAGACGGTCCGGCTCGAAGTCTCCGCCGGCGGAGACGAAGAGTTGATCCAAGACATCGTCGAGCCCGAGATGGTCCGCGACGCCAACTCCGGAACCGATTCATACAGCGAAGTCTACCGCATCCCGGGGCCCCTCGATCTGACGGCCCTCATGGAACTAACCAAAGTGCCGGGACGGCAACATTTGCGCGACGCTCCGTTCACGCCGCAGCCGACTCGCGGTCGTGGCCAGCGCGGCAAAGAAGATTTGTTCACGGCGATCCGTCGTCACGATCTGCTGTTGCATCATCCGTACGATGCGTTCGATCCGGTCGTCGAGTTCATTAATCGCGCGGCGGTCGATCCGAACGTGCTGGCTATCAAGCAAACGCTGTATCGCACGAGCGGCGACTCGCCGGTCACGCGGGCTTTGATCACCGCGGCCGAAAACGGCAAGCACGTGACGGCGCTCGTCGAGTTGAAAGCCCGATTCGATGAAGAGAACAACGTCGGCTGGGCTCGCAAGTTGGAGCGGGCCGGTGTGCACGTCGTCTTCGGCTTCTTGGATTTGAAGACGCACTGCAAGCTGTCGCTCGTCGTGCGACAAGAGTCGGCCGGACTGCGGCGTTACGTCCACCTGGGGACGGGGAACTACAACCCGAACACGGCGTTGATCTACACCGATCTCGGTCTGTTCACCTGCGACGAGGGGATCGCCGCCGATGCGTCGGCCTTGTTCAACCTGCTGACCGGTTACTCGCAAGGACATGTGTGGCGGAAGCTGGTCGTCGCGCCGACGGATTTGCATCCCCGCACGATTGAATTGATCGAAGAACAAGCCCAGCGCGCTCGCGAGGGGAAGCCGTCGCGGATCTTTGCGAAGCTCAACTCGCTGGTCGACTATCGCGTGATCGAAGCGTTGTATTCCGCCAGTCAGGCAGGCGTGCCGATCGAGTTGATCGTCCGCGGCATCTGCTGTTTGAAACCGGGATTGCCCGGCGTGTCGGAGAACATTCGGGTCCGCAGCATCGTCGATCGCTTCTTGGAGCACAGTCGCGTTTACATCTTCGGCCCGCAAGAAGATTGTAAAATCTACTTGGCCAGCGCCGACTGGATGCCGCGCAACTTCTATCGGCGCGTCGAGGTGATGTTCCCGATCGAATCGCCGCCGCTGCGCGATCGGATTCTGCAAGAGATTCTGCCGGCGTACTTGCGCGACAACATGAAGTCGCGGTACTTGCAATTCGACGGCTCGCACGTTCGCGCGGTGCCGGCCGAGGGAGAGACGCGACATCGCGTGCAAGAAGAACTGCTGGCGATCCGGCCCGGCACGGCCTCGGCCCTCGACGGTGGCGGCGCGGCAACCAACGGCACGGCCCCGATTGGAACGCTGCTCCGCGCCCCGTCGTAGTCGCGACATCATTCTCTCATTAGCCCCCGGCGATAGCGACGAAGTCGCGTATGCCGGGGGCATAACGAGATTGAGATTTACTCTTTGGCTTTCGCCTTTAACTTGTCGATCAGAAACGCTTGCGCCGTAGTGTGCTTCACGTCGGGCGCGCCGCTGTAAACCAACTCGCATTCAACGCCGACGCTCTTGCACTTCTCTTGCAACGGTAGGCCGTAGTTGGCCGAGTGCGTCGGGTCCTTTGTCTCTTTGCCCATCTGCGGCGCGGAACCGTAGTACAGACCGACCGGCGGATCGTCCGAAGTTACCAACTCGTACGGCGAGTACTCCTTGATCCACGGCATGAGCTTCTCGCGGTCGCGTAAGAAGGTGTCGAAGGCCGAGAGTTTGCCGGCCGCGTCGGCGACGACGCCGAAGGCATGGCCGCCGTAGGTGCCGTTCGGCATCCACTCGCGAATCTGTTGCGGGTCGAGGGTCGTCTGCGCTCCGCCGACCGCGGCGCAGAGCAATCGCGTCGATTCACGGGCCACGGGGTCGCTGCTCTTCGGGTCGGCTAGGTCGTCGTGGAACGCCAGCCACAAGCTGCTGCAAGCGCCGGCTGAACCGCCGGTCGCACCGATTCGCGTCTTGTCGATGTTCCATTCCTTAGCCTTGCTGCGAACGAACTGCAGCGCGCGGGCCGCATCGTGCAACGGAGCCTTCACCGGCGGCGTCACATCGCCCGCCTCTTGTACGAAACGATACTCGACCGACACGACCGAGATGCCGACGTCGAGAAACGGCTTGACGCTCGCGCCGCTTTTCGACCCGCCGCGCCAGCCGCCGCCGTGGATGTAGAACACCAGCGGCGTCGGGTCCTTCGACTCGGCCTGATAGAAGTCGATCACTTGCTTCTTGTGCTCGCCGTACGGCACATCGGCGTGCGTCGGCTTGATAAGCGGAACTGGTGGCTTCGCGGCCGCCGGCTTCGCCGCCGGGTTGGGGGCCGGTTTGTCGGGCTTCACCGCCGGAGGAGGATCGGCGGCGAAGGCCGAGATTGCGTAGCCGGCCAGGAGCGTGCAGGTGCAAAGTAGGCGGAACATGATTTCTCCAATAACGCAGGAGGGAGTCGAGGCGAGGGGCTAACGAAAGCCGGTCGCATGATAACTGCC
>CAMCTH010000138.1 GCA_945877965.1 Planctomicrobium piriforme
GTGCATCCGGACGATGCGGCTGAAGCGGTCCTTCTTCGTCGTCCGTTGGTTAACGTACGTCTCGCCCTTCTTGATCGTCCCTTGATAGATCCGGGTGAACGTGAGCTGACCGTACGGATCTTCCACGATCTTGAACGCCATGCCGACGAACGGCTTAGCCGGATCGGGCGACAGCGGGAACGCTTCGTCGGTGCCCCACTTCTTGGCCTTCACTTCGCGTTCCAGCGGCGACGGCAAGTAGCGGACGACCGAATCCAACAGCGTTTGCACGCCCTTGTTCTTGAAGGCCGAGCCCATCATGACGGGCGTCATCTCTTGGGCCTGCGTGGCCTTGCGAATGACTTCGTGGATCATCGGTTCGGGGACCGCTTCTTCGGCCAACAGCAACTCCATCATCTCGTCGCTGAACATGGCCAGCGCTTCGAGCATGACTTGCCGAGCTTCGAGCGATTCCTTCTGCATGTCGGCGGGAATTTCTTCCACGCGGACCTTCTCGCCCTTCGGACCGTCGTAGTAGTAAGCCTTGAGGGCGATCAGATCGACGACGCCTTCGAACTTGTCTTCCTTACCGATCGGCAATTGGATCACGATCGCGTTCGTGCCGAGCTTATCGCGCAGCATCTGGGCGACGCGCATCGGGTTCGCACCGGTGCGGTCCATCTTGTTGATGAACGCGATCCGCGGCACGCCGTAACGCTTCATTTGGCGATCGACCGTCATCGACTGGCTTTGCACGCCGGCGACCGCGCAGAGGACGAGGACCGCGCCGTCGAGCACGCGGAGCGAGCGCTCCACTTCGACCGTGAAGTCGACGTGCCCCGGGGTATCGATCAGGTTGATCTTGTGCTTCGGAATGCCCAGGCGTTCGTTGTCCCACTCGACCGTCGTGGCGGCGCTGGTGATCGTAATGCCGCGCTCGCGTTCGAGGTCCATGTAATCCATGGTCGCGCCGTCGCCGTCGCCCTTCACTTCTTCGATCTTGTGAATACGACCGGCGTAGAACAAGATTCGCTCGCTGAGCGTGGTCTTGCCGGAGTCGATGTGGGCCGAGATACCGATGTTGCGAACTTGGGACAGATCCATGGTCTACTCACTCTGTTACTGACACAGGCCGGCGGGTACGAACACGCCGACGATACGAAGTCTTGCCGACCGAAATTAAACGCAGCTTTCCGAGCGCGGACTGGGGACGACCGGGCGACATCGAACGGGCCGCGACGGTAATGACCGCAGCAGCCCTTTTCTACGCACCGACGACCGATTGGGTTTAGGCCTCCCATCGATCGAGATATTCGTCCCGCTTCCCGCCCCATCGTCGGCAGGCCCGACGAGGCGCATCCGACCGCCTGCACCGCCCCTACCCTTTGCCGGTAGGTAAGGACGAATCTCGGAAGAAGGAAAGTCCCCCTAATCCTATCCAAATTCAGCCGGCGGCAAAGGTCAATTCAACGGTATGCCCGCCGCCCCGCGGCCCGTAAACGGCGGACGATCGCGACGACATCGGAGCCTCATGGGACGCTCATGCCGATCCCCAAAGCGCCGCAGACCGCGCCCCGTCCTCTCGGCCCGAGCTCGTCGAACGGAAAAAGGATGGCGAGCCGACGAGACACGGCCGACAGTAGTGTATAAACGTACACTCTCAACCGCCGTTTGCAAGATGCCGTCGGAGGACCCTCGCCATGCTGCGCTACCTGTTCGTCGATATGAACGCCTACTTTGCGTCGGTCGAGCAGGAGTATCGACCTGAGCTTCGTGGCAAGCCGGTGGCGATCGTGGCCGTCGCGACCGACCGGACTTGCTGCCTGGCGGCGAGCTACGAGGCGAAACGGTTCGGCATCAAGACCGGGGTGAACGTCGGCGAAGCGCGGCGGATGTGCCCCGGCCTGCGGGTCGTCGAGGCGCGGCCCAAGCTGTACGTCGTCGTGCATGAACAGATCATCGCGGCGGTCGATTCGGTCGTGCCGGTCGAAAAGGTTTGCTCGATCGACGAGATGGCGTGTCGTCTGCCGCACGAAGTGCGCACCCCGGAGGCGATCACTGCCGCCGCCCTGCAGGTCAAGCAGGCGATCGCGGATCAAGTCGGTTCGAGCCTGAAGTGTTCGATCGGCGTCGCCCCGAACGTGCTGTTGGCCAAGATGGCTTCCGACATGCAGAAGCCCGACGGCCTGACGATCGTCCCCGAGGCCGACTTGCCCGCCCGATTGCATTCCTTGCAACTGACCGACTTCCCGGGCATCGCGAAGCGGACCGAACTCCGGCTGCAACAGCACGGCATTTTTACGACGGAACAGTTCTGCGCCGCGACGGTCGAGACACTGTCCCGTGTGTGGGGAAGCAAGCTAATCGGCGAGACTTGGTGGCGGCGAATCCGCGGCGAGGATTTGGCCGAGGTCCCGACGAAGCGGCGGACCGTCGGTCATTCGCACGTGCTGCCGCCGGAACTCCGGACCGATGCCGGCGCGCACGGCGTGCTGGTTCGGTTGATTCACAAGGCGGCGGCTCGCTTGCGGAAGATGGCGTATTGCGCCCGATCGCTGTCGGTCGGCATCGATTACCTCGGCGGGGGCGGGTGGTCGGAAACGGCTCACTTTCCTTTCAGCCGCGACACGCTCACGTTCCTGGAGATGTTCGAGCAGTTGTGGGCCCGACGACCCCTCGAGCGGCCGCTCAAAGTGTCGACGACGCTGTTCGACCTTCGGCCGCTGGACAACACGGCGGGGTCGCTGTTCGAGGAAGACCGTAAACGATCGGCCTTGGCCGATGCCATGGACCGGATCAACGGCCAACTCGGCACTGCTGGCATCCATTTCGGTGGGATGATGGGCTCCGAAAAAACCGCCCCCACGCGGATCGCGTTCACGAATATTCCCAGTGTTCTCGACGAATGGAACACAGACTGGTAACACGGGTGTAATATTGAGTGGGTCCCCCGCCGCCGCCTGACGAGAATGAGAATATGACCACCGCTTCCCGCCGTTTGATTCCCGTCGCTTCGTTCACCGTGCTGATGGCGACGCTCGCCGTCGCGCCGGTCTTGGTGAAATCGGGTTCGTCCGACGACGCCGCACCGCTCGAATCGTCGACTCCCCAGGCGACGAGCGCAGCCGGTGCTGCGACGAACGCCGACGCGTCGACGACGGAGATCTCGCCGGTCGCCGGCGATGGTTCGTTTGTGCCGGTCGTGCAGACGAAGATCGACGGCAAGCCGACGAAGCTGCAACTCACCGGCACCGCGGTTCGCAAAGCGATCGGCTTGAAGTTCTATCGGATCGCCGGCTATTGCGACGTCGGGCACGATCCCGACGACGTCGATGAACTGGCGTCGGCCGACGTGCCGAAGCAGTTAATCTTGGTCCTCGAGCGCGACATTCCCGAGAACGTGCTGCGACGCAGCTTTCAGATGGCGTTCGACGCCAACGATCCCGAGCAGAAGTACACGGCCGACATCACCAAGTTGCTCGATCACGTGATGGCCGAGCCGTTGAAGAAGGGGGACCAGATCACGCTCACGCACTTGCCGCAGACGGGCGTCGAATGCCGCGTCGGCGACGACGAACCGTTGCGCGTGCCGGTTCCCCTGTTCGCGCATGTCGTGTGGAACGTCTACATGGGCCCCAAAGGGGTCTGCCCCGTACTCCGAGCCGGACTCGGCAAACATCTGACGCCGGACGCAGTTCAGTAGGTCGCCGTCTCTGCCAAGCACCGCGCAAAAAAAACCGCCGCCTCGGCGGGAGCGAGGCGGCGGCGTGATGGCAATCGGCTCCTCACCGCGGAACCGTCGCTGCGGGGCGACGACTCACACGGTTCGACGTTCGTCGATCGCTCGTTCTACGCGACGTCGCGTTTCGCTCCCCGAGGGAGCGGCTCCGGGATAGGAGCCCGCAACGGTCACGCCGACGACGCGATCGTGCGTCGCTCACGGAAGCGGTCTACCCCGATCATAAACTTCGTCGCGACGCATCGCCTGGGCGTCGGGCAACTCAGCTCACGAGCAGTTCGAAAAACGTCCTCGTCCTCAAGCGATGTGTCTTCGGGGGGCGTGCCGCGGCATGAAGCCTCGGCGGCCGGACGTCTCTCGGGCAATCTCTTCCGCGCGGTTCCGATTGCCCGCGTACGTTCGTCAAACCGGTTTTCCGGTTCGACTTTCCGCCTCTCGTCAGAGAGTACGGCGGGGGTTCGGGACGGCTGTTCGAAAACATACCAACGCCTGCAACGAGTTGGCAAGCAATCTTGCGCTGCATTTCTGGGAGCAGAATTTCGCGGGTGCGACAAGTCGTCGGCGGCGACCTTGCGGGCCGGTTGCTTCCCCGTCGGCGAAGGGCCACAATAGACGCCGTTCAGAGTTCGGGGTTCTCGGTTCAGGGTTCGACCACTCTACCCGACGACGCCGCATTCCTGTTTCTTGCCACTAACCTCGAACCTGAAACCCTGAACCCCATCATGAAAATCGTCCCGCTGAACGATCAGATCGTGGTCCGCCCCTTAGAGGCCGAGGCCAAGACCGCCGGCGGGATCGTGCTGCCCGACTCGGCCCGCGAGAAGCCGCAACAAGGGCGGGTCCTCGCCGTGGGGGACGGCCGCCGGATCGACGGCTCGCTCGACCGCGTCCACCCGCAAGTAGGCGAAGGAGACCGGGTGCTATTCGGCCGCTACGCCGGCACGACGGTGCAAGTGAACGGCGAAGAGTTACTGATCCTGAGTGAGCGCGAGATTCTGGCCGTGCTGGGGTAGCACACCGCAACTGCCACCGGAGACCGACGATGCTGAGTCTCACCGGCAAACTCATCGCCACGGTCTGGGGTTTGGCTCTCACGTTCTTCGTTAACACGGGCAAGCTGCCGATTATCCACCAAGTTGTCGGCGGCGGACGCAGAGGCTTGGGGAATGAGACGGATTGGCTCGTCCTCGCTCTGGTCTGCGTCTGGATCGGTGAACCTTGGAACGACTATTTAGGGCGCGCCGATTGGTATGGTCGACTTGATGAATTGACGCCCAGGGTGCTCATCGGCCTATTCGGCTGGGTACTCCTCATCGGACTAACGGTGTTTATCCTCGTGATGCACTAAGTTCCATAGCACGGCGCAAAAACGGATACCGCGCCGGGGTCAAAACCGTGTCAAGAACCGCGAAGCGGTTCCAGCCCAGAGCCCGGGGTCGCGGTACTCCGCGCACCCCGGGAAAACATGCTCCGCGACAGGCGAACTCTGAAGTAGTTTCATCGAACCCGCGCCACCGTGATGCGCCCCCTCAGGGTCGAACCGCTTTCTGGATCCGTGTACCCGGGGTGCGCGGAGTACCACGACCCCGGGCTTCGGGATGCTACACCTTCGGCGTAACGATCGAGTACTTCGAGACAGAGCCGCATCACCGCTCCACGGAACGCCGCGGAGGGCATTCCCTACAGGTTCTCTGCCGGCACGCAGCTGCGTGCGTACACCCGCAGCTGCTAAAGGGGTCGCATTTCTCGCCCAGGACGGTGCCCCGGGCCGGTCGCCGGGGTACAATGCCCGACGACGTGCGGTGGATCGTGGGGCATGCTTTGGGCCGCTCCCGCCGCCGACGTCGTCTCTCGCTCCCTCAAGGGCTTTTCCTATGTCATGTCTCCGTAGCCTGTCTCTTCGTTGGTCGGCGGCCTTCGCCGTCTCGTCGTCCCTAGTCTTTTCGTCGCTCTCGTTCGCCGCGGCCGCCGACGATCTCGGTGCCCAGCGCGATGCGGCCATTGCCAAGACCGTCGAGTTCCTCGCCAAACAGCAAACGCCCGAGGGGGCGTTCAGTCCGCAAACCGGCGCCGCCGTAACGGCCCTGGTCACCGCGGGCTTGCTCAAGAGCGGCCGCTCGGCCGACGATCCGGTCGTCGCCAAGGCGCTGAAGTATCTGCAAACGTTCGTTCAGCCCGACGGCGGCATCTACGCCCCGGAGAGCAACTACAAGAACTACGAGACCGGCCTGGCGCTGATGGCGTTCGTCGACGCCAATAAAGACGGCCGCTACACCGAACTCCTCAAGGGGTCGGAGAAGTTCGTCCGCGGTCTGCAGTGGGACGAAAGCGAAGGGAAGGACATCAGCGACCCGACCTACGGCGGCGCAGGCTACGGCAAGAGCGCTCGGCCCGACCTGTCGAACACCAGCTTCTTCCTCGATGCCCTGAAAGCGACCGGCGCAGGCCCCGAAGACGAAGCGATTAAGAAGGCGTTGATCTTCGTCTCGCGCTGCCAGAACCTCGAGACCGAACACAACACAACCGAGTTCAGCGCCAAGAACCCCGATGGCGGCTTCTACTACACGCCGGCCGCCGGTGGTTCGAGCCAAGCGGGCAAGACCGACGCGGGCGGGCTGCGGAGCTACGCCAGCATGACCTATGCCGGCCTGAAGAGCATGATCTATGCGGGCGTCGGCCCGAACGATCCGCGCGTTAAAGCGGCGTTGGAATGGATCAAGATGAACTACAGCCTGAAGGAGAACCCCGGCATGGGGACCGCGGGCCTGTTCTACTATTACCACACGTTCGCCAAAGCGCTCGACGCGATGGGGCAAGAGACGTTCAACGACGCCGCAGGCCAGCCGCACGAATGGCGGAAAGAACTGCTCGTCGTCCTGCTCGACAGCCAAAAGCCCGACGGTTCGTGGACGAACGAGAACGCCCGCTGGATGGAAGGGGACGCGAACCTGGTCAGCGGCTACGCGCTGCTGACGTTGGCGTACCTGAAGCCCGCGAAGTAATGCGGTTGTTTAACCACCGATGAACACAGATCAACACGGATGCAGAGGATAGATGGGTGTCAATTCATCTCCTCTGATCATCTGTGTTGATCGGGGTTCATCGGTGGTTCCATTTTCTTACCAGGAATTACCGATGACGAAACTTTTCACCTTTCTCGTCGCCGGCCTTGTCTGTCTAGCGACCGCGCGAGCCGACGATTGGCCGCAATGGCGCGGGCCGACGCGCGACGGCGTCTGGCGCGAGACCGGGCTGATCGAAAAGTTCGCCGGGCCCGAAGTGCCGATCGTCTGGCGCGCGAAAGTCGGGGCGGGCTACAGCGGGCCGACGGTCGCCGCCGGCCGCGTCTATCTGACCGACCGGATCGTCGAACCGACCCAGCAGGAACGGGTCCTCTGCTTCGACGAAGCGACCGGCAAGTCGGTCTGGACCTACGTCTACGATTGCGCGTACCGCGTCGGCTATCCGGCCGGTCCCCGGGCCAACGTCACCGTCGCCGACGGCAAGGCCTATGCCCTCGGGACGATGGGGCATCTCCACTGCTTCGACGCCGCCGACGGCAAACTGCTGTGGAAGCACGATCTCGACCCGGAATACAAGATCGCGATGCCGATCTGGGGCATCGCCGGGGCGCCGCTCGTCGAAGGGGACGTGCTGATCGTGCAGGTCGGCGGCGAAGGGTCGTGTCTAGTCGGTTTCGACAAGAACACCGGCGTCGAACGGTGGCGGGCGTTGAAAGACACCGCCTCGTACGCCGCGCCGATCATGATTAAACAGGGTGGCAAGCGGGTCGTCGTTTGCATGACCGGCGAGAGCGTCGCGGGACTCGATCCGCAGACCGGCGCGGTCTATTGGCAGTCGCCGTTCCCGCCGTCGCGGATGCCGATCGGCATTTCGACGCCGATCTACGACGCCGGCCGGCTGTTTGTGACCTCGTTCTACGACGGTTCGCTGCTGCTCGACTTGGCCGCCGACGCCCCGACCGCCAAGGAGGTTTGGCGTCGTAAAGGCCGCGACGAGAAGCACACCGACGCCCTGCATTCGATCATCAGCACGCCGCTGTTCTTGGGCGGCCACATCTACGGCGTCGACAGCTACGGCGAGCTCCGCTGCCTCGACGCCAAGACCGGCAACCGCGTGTGGGAAGACCTGTCGGCCGTGCCGACGGCCCGCTGGAGCACGATCCATTTCGTGCAGAATGCCGACAAAATCTGGATGTTTAACGAGCGGGGCGAGTTGATCATCGCGCGCCTGTCGCCGAAAGGTTACGAAGAGATTAGCCGGGCCAAGCTCATCGCTCCGACGAGCGAACAACTCGGCCAACGGGGCGGCGTCTGCTGGTCGCATCCGGCCTATGCCAACCGTCGCGTCTTCATTCGCAACGACGAAGAGTTGGTCTGCGGCAACCTGGCTGCCGAGTAACCGCGCTGCACGTCGAACGCGCCTGCGTGTGATCGTGCGACGATCGCGCCGCGGTCGCGCGCGGCGCTTTCGACGATCTTGCTCTTCACGCTTTCGTGCGCACTGCTACAATCGCCGCTAGCAATGCGATGATGGATCGCCTTCTCGGCGCTTGCCCAGAGCGACCATCCTTTCCTTTCCGGAGTTGACCCGTGGCCAAGAAGAAGAAGTCGAAGCCGAGCCTGATGACGACCGTGACCGCCCCGATCAAGAAGGTCGGCGAATTCATCGCCGATCACATGCCGACCGTCGGCGCCGCCAAGCCGGCCAAGAAAAAGACGGCGAAGAAGAAGAAGGCTGCCCCGAAGGCCGCCGCTCCTGCTCCCGCACCGGCCGCCAAGCCGGCGAAGAAGAAGACCGCCAAGAAGAAGAAAAAGTAGTCTCCGCATCAGTCCGCCGCGAACGAGCGACGAATCAACGTCGCGTTCGCCGGCGGGCTTGCGAGCCTTTCTCCAGCGACGTCGTCGGCTTTTGTTCGACGACTTGCCGCTCACCCGCTATTTCTTCACGCGGCGTTCCCGTTCGTAGCGAATCATGCAGCCGATGGCGACCGTCTCGCCGGTCTGCGGCTTTTGGCCCGTCATGATCGCTTCGAGCGCCGACTCCAAAAACTTTCGCTTCGCGAGCTTCGCGTTGCTGTGGTCGTCGAGTCCGCCCATGTAGACGACTTTCCGCTCGCGGTCGAGCACGAAGAACTCGGGCGTAAAAGTCGCGCCGTACGCTTTGGCGATTTGCTGCGACTCGTCGTAGAGATAGACGAACGGAAACTTTTTCGACTCGGCCCGCTTCTTCATCTCGGGCAACGAGTCTTCCGGAATCTTATTAACGTTCACGCCGACGAACGCCGCCTTGGCTTTCTCGCCGCCGTATTTTTTGGCGACCGCGATGATCCGCTCTTCGTACTCGGTCGCGACGTCGCAACTGTTGCAGGTGAAGAACAGCACGACGACGTCTTTCTCTTTCAGATCGACCAGCGAATGCTTCTTGCCGTCGATGCCCGGCAGGTCTTTCCAAGCCGGCGCCTTATCGCCGACGCTGAGCACCGGGTTGTATTCACCCGCGACGACGCGATCGACGACGACGGAACTGCAGACGAAGGCGCAAACGAGCGCGGCGCGAAACATGGCGGGAGAACTCCGAGGCGGGAAGGCGGGCGGGATGTTTTCATTCTATCTCGCCGCGGCTTGTGAAACCAATCCGCCCCGCACAGATTGCGGCCGAAGTCCGTCCGAGCCCCGCACGTCAGTAAGGGGTTTGCCGCAAGCTCCGTGGACGGAGGGACCC
>CAMCTH010000139.1 GCA_945877965.1 Planctomicrobium piriforme
TCGACCTACTCAGGGTACCCTCCAGAGACAATCAGCTTTCGCATACGGGACTGTCACCCGCTATGGTTCAACTTCCCAGAAGATTCAGCTACTCTTTTGCTTGGTAACTCTCATGTGAAAGGCCCTACAACCCCGCGGAGGAAAACCTCCGCGGTTTGGGCTATTGCCCGTTCGCTCGCCACTACTGAGGCACTCGAGTTTTCTTTCTTTTCCTGCGGCTACTGAGATGTTTCAGTTGTCCGCGTTCGCCTCGTATACCTATGTATTTAGTATACGCACTTCGGAGATTTCGGGATCAACACCTGTTTGACGGCTCCCCCGAACTTATCGCAGTCTTCCACGTCCTTTAAAGCTGTCTGACGCCAAGACATCCCCCATGCGCCCTTAGTAGCTTGGCCACATTAATCCAACGCTCTTGCGAGAGAGGATTATTGCTAAGCTACCTAAATCGAGCCTCGATGATCGCCTCGGCTTGCTCATCAACCCGAAGGTTGAATCACTTGCGTCGGCGAGGGCTTAAGGCTCGATCGAGTAACGTTCTTAAATCTCACGATCCGCTCACCAGGCGTTAGCTTGGATTGCGTATCGTGCGAGTAATACTAAGTGCCGTGTGAGCCGACCCTCCTGTCAACCGACGATCAACCGCTTCAACTCTAAAGGCTGTTACACCTCGAAACTTGAGGACGGCTGACAATCGACCGAATTCGGTCGGCTATCAGATGCCACAAATTACCACAACCAAATTGTCAAAGAACCAAACAAAAAATCAGCCCCATCCGCAATGGATGTGCTGACTATGCCGCCGGTAGGCGGAGGCCGAGTTCTTAGTGACTCATTCCTGATAACAGGATTAAGTCAGAAGAACGCGATCTCGGACTACCCTTGAGCAAGCACTTCCTTGCGTCGTCGAAGAAGAGAATCTAGCGATCCATCTCCAACCTGTCAAACAGGAATTTTTTAAGATTCCTGCGGGACGACATCGTGTCCGTCCCTCGCTCGTCTGAGAAGAATCGCAAACTCCCCCCGAATCGTCAAGGGGGTGTCGGAAATTCTTTCGCGTCGTCCCCGTGATTCAGCGATATTTCGCGGTTTTTGTGGGCCGATAGACGCAAATAATTCGGTCGGTCGGCGGGGCAAACTTGAGCAAAGCTTTGGCTCGGCCGGATGAAGTTTCGCCGATTCTCATTCCGAGCTCGTTATGAGTCGGGCAAATAAGTCGGGTTCGATCCGCGTCGGATAGGCAGTAAGCATGCCCGAATTTAACGCCTTTGAGGCCGACTATGACCAGCTTTTGCCGCCGCATCATCACTTTGGGGCTCGTTATCGGCTCGGTCTTGGCGTCGGCCGCGAAGCCGATGCCCGCAGCCGAGCGGCCTAATGTGCTGTTCATAGCCGTCGACGATCTGAACGATTGGATCGGCGTGCTCGGCGGGCATCCCCAGGCGAAAACGCCGAACATCGATGCCCTGGCGGCGCGGGGAGTTAACTTTACTCGCGCTTATTGTGCTTCGCCGGTGTGTAATCCTTCACGCACGGCGTTAATGACCGGGTTGCGTAGTTCATCGAGCGGCGTCTACGGCAACGATGTGCAGCGGATCGGCACTCCATGCAAGGACGTGGTGCCGTTGAATTCGCATTTCAAGGCGAACGGTTATTACGTCGCGGCCGCAGGTAAAATCTATCACGGCGAGTCGGATCAGTGGGGCGAATGGGATCACTACGAACCGGGGCGCGGCGGCGAACTCCCGCCCGGCAAGGGCGAAAATGAGGGGGTCGGCGGCATTCGCTTCGCTCCGGTCGACGGTGTGGACGAGGAGATGCACGACTATCACACGGTCGAATATTGCATCGAGCAACTGAATAAGCCGCACGATAAACCGTTCTTCCTGGCCTGTGGATTGTTAAAGCCGCACATGGCTTGGAACGTGCCGCGAAATTACTACGACCTCTTCCCACTCGACTCGATCGAGTTGCCGAAGGTGCTCGAAGGGGATCTCGACGACGTCCCGCCCGGCGGCAAGAAGATGGCGAATTCGAGCGGCGATCACACGACCATGCTCTCGTCGGGACGTTGGAAAGAGGCGGTTCGCGGCTATTTGGCGGCCGGTGCGTTTTGCGATGCGATGATCGGCAAGTTGATGGCCGGCTTCGATAAGTCGCCGCATCGCGCGAACACGATCATCGTTTTCTGGGGCGATCACGGCTGGCATCTGGGCGAGAAGCAGCACTGGCGCAAGTTCGCGCTGTGGGAAGAGGCGACCCGGGCACCGCTGTTTTACGTCGTGCCGGGACTGACGAAGCCGAACTCGACCTGTGCGCGGACCGTCGACTTTATGAGTATTTATCCGACGCTTTGCGAGTTGTGTGAATTAACAACCCCGTCGCATGTCGAAGCGGTCTCAGTTAAGAAACTGCTGGCCGATCCGCAGGCCGCCTGGGATCGCCCTGCCCTGACGACGCACGGTTTTCAGAACCACGCGGTCCGGAGCGAACGCTGGCGATACATCCGCTACGCCGACGGCGGCGATGAATTGTACGACGAGCAGGCCGACCCGTTGGAATGGAAGAATCTCGCCGGCGATCCGCAGTACGCGGCAATCATGAAAGAGCTTTCGGCCTGGTTTCCGAAGGAAAACGTGCCGCAGGGCCCGACGAGCGGCAAGAAGGCGAACGCCGCGAAGAAGAAGCAGAAGAACGCTTCGTAAGCCGTCAGGCCTCACGCGATTCCGTGGGCGATCGTCTGCCGATGAAGCGAGAGTGAGCCGTCTATCGCGAGCCGTCCGCCTGGGGCGACGCGGGAGGCAATTGCAGCGTCGTCCCGGGTTCGAGTCGCGTCAGGTTCTCACCGAGAACGGACCGATTCAACGCGTAAATGTCGGACCAAAGCGATGCCTTGCCGAGTTCGCGGCGGGCGATCTCGAAGAGCGTATCGCCTTCTTGCACGACATAAGTTCGGGCCGCGGCCGTCTGGGCTGGTTGCGGCCGACCGATCGGCAAATTCGCCGAGGCCGGCGTTGTGCCGCTTCCCGAAGCGGGGCAAAGCTCGGGAAATTTGCTGCGCAAAACTTCGACCGACGGCGTGTCGATGACGTCGCCGGCTCTCAAATCCTCCGCGTGCTTGTAGCGATCGCCGTTGTAGGCGAACAAAGCTCGATAGTACGCCCCGTCGCCGTACGCCGCGGCGGCGATCGTCCAGAAGTTATCCCCCTCCGCAAATACGTGCGTCGCGCCGGGGGGCGAATTGCTCTGGCTTGCCGGGATCGGCATCGTCGCCGAGGCGGGAACGGCGCGGTTCGTCGTCACTGGACCGGTCCCCGACGCTAGGCCGATGGCCGCAACGCCCGGCTGACGAAGGGGAGTCGTTGCGGTCGTCGGCGGAGTGATCGCAGGGGGCGAAACCTGGGTTACGGCAGCGGCATTCGGCAGCACGACGGTCGGAAGCGTGACACTTGGTGGCGTGACGGTTTGCGGCCCGGCCGCCACTTGCTTCGGCGTTTTCGGCGGCCAAGCCCCGATCGACTCGCTCACGACCGGCGGCGTCGGCGGCAAGTAAATCTTCGGCGGAGCGTAATCGGTCGGCGGCAAGTTTGCGGCCGGGGCGGCGGCGATTTGCCGTGGATCGGTTCGTTCCGCCACGATTGTCGGCGGCGGATCGTTTTGCGGCTTCGGCGTCGAGTTGGCCGCCGTCGCGACGGTCGGTGTCCCGGTTCCGCCGATGTTGATTTCGACCTTCTCTTCACTCCAGCCGAAGCTGCCGACCCGCATCCCCAGCACAGAGAAAAAGATGCAGAGCAGGATGCCGATGATGCCGAGCCCGAGTTTTTTCTCGAGCGCCAGCTGCTGTTGCACGGAACGCGGCACGGCCGGTTCGCGTTTGGGCGAAGTCGGTTTCTCGTGGAGCTCGGTTCCCGCGGAAGCGGCGGATTGGCTGCGGCTCATCGGTCTATCCTTCCCTGGATGTTTTCCCGACGTTGATGTCGTTCGTCGTCGCGGCGACGCGCAGCTTGGCGCTGCGGGACCGCGGGTTTTCGGCCGTTTCGCGATCCGTCGCGACGACCGGTTTCTTGGTGAGCGGCGTCCAACGGGGATCGTCGCGGAAGGCCTCTTTCACGATTCGGTCTTCCAGTGAATGAAAAGAAATAATGCCGACTCGACCGCCGGGCCGAACCCGCGTCGGAGCGTCGCGCAGGAATGTTTCCAACGCGCCCAACTCGTCGTTCACCGCAATGCGTAAAGCCTGGAACGTCCGCGTGGCCGGATCAATCCGGCGGGCGTCGGGCGAATGGGGCACCGCCTTTCGTACTACGTCGGCCAACTCGGCGGCGTTCACAAAGGGACGATCGCGGCGTCGCTCGACGATCAGTCTGGCAATCCGGCGACTATGCCGCTCTTCGCCGTATTTATAGATCAGGTCGGCCAGCTCTTGCTCGCCCTTGTGATTGACCAAATCGACCGCCGGACGGCCCTCGCTGACGTCGAATCGGAGATCGAGCGGGCCGTCGGCCGCGAAGCTGAACCCGCGCTCGGCGTCGGCCAGTTGATCGCTCGACAGGCCGATATCCAGCAGTACGCCGTCGACCTGAGGCACGCCAACGTCGTCGAGCACGGCCGCCAAATCGCGGTAATTGGCCCACAGCGGCGTGATCGGCAGGTCGGCCAGCTGTTGAGTTGCCTTCTCGACGGCCGCCCGATCGCGGTCGAGCGAATAGATCCGACCCGTCGGACCGACCCGTTCGGCCAAGCGACGCGAATGTCCGCCGGCCCCCAGCGTTCCGTCGACCCAGATCTGCCCGGGCTGCGGATCGAGCCAGTGCAGAACTTCTTCGACCAGCACCGCAATGTGCCGCGCGGGGGCATCGCTCATAGGATGTTCCGACGTTGCGGTACTCACGGCTTCGGCAGTCTCCGGGAACGGTGCCGGAGTAAGAAGGATGCGAAGGGGCGGGATTCTAGCAAGACGTCCGGAAAAAAAGCAGTCCACTCGGGCGCATCCTTGTGCCCGAGTGGACTAAAACGTGCGGAGACCAAGGTCAACCGCGGTGTTCGCCTGCGAGTGCGTCGTGCATCCCGAGCAGATTCGAACCTGGAAAGATCGGTGGCCGTCGATCATTCTGAGCCGAGTCTTCGAGCAGGCGAACTTTTCGGACGGACGAAGAAATTGAACCCTCCCTGATTTCCCTCAAAGCACCGGCGGCAATGCTAGCTCGCCGCGCCCGTGCCAAATGCTTGCTCCGCAATCTGGTCGTACTCGCCGGTTTTGGCGGCCAAGTACGATTCCCAACGTGTTTTGTCCCACAGTTCCAAATGGTCGTGAACGCCGACGATTACTACCTCGCGTCCCATGCCGGCTAACTGCGCCAAGCCTGCCGGCACTCGAAAGCGTCCTTGGTCGTCCAACTCCACCCGTTCGGCCCGAGCGTAGAACAAGCGGTTGAAGGCTCGCACGTCTTGCCGGGTCGGCGACGCGGCGGCCAGTCGATCGGCCAGTGACTTCAGCGACTCCTCCGTGTACAGGGCCAGCGAGGCATCGGTGCCGGGCGTGACGAACAGTCCGTTTTCTTTTCCTGCCAGGTCTTCGCGAATCCGTTTCGGCAGAGCGATCCGTTGCTTTTCATCCATGCTGCGAGCGAAAGTCCCCGTCAGCAGCATGTTTCACCATTTATCACCACTTGTCACCACTGGGCCCCAAGATACCGTTGCGGCTCAAACCGTCAACCATATTTTCTTTCGCTGCGAAGCGAAGATTTTCGACTCGTCGCAGTTCGTTGCACCGTAACCACTTCGAGCTTGTCGAACGTGGGGAGACGCCGCGACGCGAGGCCGGTACATTCACGAGATCGGCTGCTATCAACCTCGTCCCCCTTCATCCCCACCGCATGTCGGAACTCGACGCCTACGACTACGTTTTGCCGAAGGATCTGATCGCCCAAGAGCCGATCGCCGAACGGAGCGATGCCCGGCTCATGGTCGTCGACCGCACGCGGCAAACGATCGAGCATCGCAACATTCGCGACTTGCCCGAGATTTTGCACTCGGGCGATGCCCTGGTGATTAACGACACAAAGGTCACGCCTGCCCGGTTGCTGGGGAAGCGCGTGCAGACCGGCGGGCAATGGGAAGGCTTGTTCCTCTCGCATACCGAAGAGGGACTCTGGCAGTTGCTCTGCAAAACTCGCGGGCACATGCAACCGGGCGAGCAGGTCGAACTGCTGAATCGCCGCAGCCGCGAAGACGTCATGTTGCGGATGGTTGAAAAAGGCGAAGGGGGCGTTTGGCTTGCCTTTCCCGAGAGCGATGAAGAGGTGTGGGACTTGCTCGAACGAGTCGGCCGGGTGCCGTTGCCGCATTACATCCGCGGCGGCGAGATGGTCGACGACGATCGTCGCCGTTATCAGACGATCTATGCCCGCTTCCCCGGTTCGGCCGCCGCTCCGACGGCCGGCCTGCACTTCACCGAAGCGCTGATGCGGCGGCTCATCGACAAAGGGATCTCACCGGTCCGCGTCACGTTGCACGTCGGAGTCGGGACGTTTCGACCGATCAAGAGCGAAACGCTGGCCGAGCATGTGATGCACCGCGAATGGTGCCGGCTCGACGAAGCGGCGATCGAACGGATTAACGAACTGCGTAGCGACGGCGGCCGCGTCGTCGCCGTGGGGACGACCGCCGCGCGGACCTTAGAAACCGCGTCGGCCGGCGGCAGCTTGGAACCGTTCGAAGGCGAGACCGACCTGTTTATTCGCCCTGGGCACACGTTCAACGCGGTCGACGTGCTGCTGACGAACTTCCATTTGCCCCGCTCGACGCTGCTGGTGCTCGTCCGCACGTTCGGCGGTGATGAACTGATCAAACGCGCCTACGAGACGGCCATTGCCGAGCGGTATCGCTTCTTCAGCTACGGCGACGCGATGCTGATCGTCTGACGCCGCGTCTCTTCTAAGAAGACGTGCCGAGCTTGCCGTGCCAGGCTCGGCCGAGTCCGTGGGGCGAAGCGTCGCCGTCGCCCCGGCGTTCGTCCCGTTCCCACATTTCGACCCACTGCGTCCAGCGAATCGGGGCGGCCGCGAAGACCAGCTTCTGGCGATCGAGCGTCGGTAGCGAACTCGGCGTCGTCGGCGAGACGAGCGGTGTCCGCTGCGGGTCGTGCCGCAGGTCGTACAGCACCTCCGCGTCCGAATGTTTGTCGGGCCGCACGACGATCCCCTGCTCGTTCAGGTCGTACTGCGGCACGTCGGGCTCGAAGCAAGCGTCGATCTGCTCATAGACCAACTCGACGCCGCTCATCTTATAGAGCCCCATGACGGCAACGGTCAGCGCCCGCGCCGATTCCGGTTCCAGGCGATCGAACCACGACGGCATCGCAGCCCGCGCCGTCAGCCAGCCGTGCTTCTCTTGCAACGTCAGCACCAGCGGTTCGGCAAACTCCCCGCGGCCGACGAGTGTGAATCGCAGGTGATTGATGCCGACGCCGACCTCGGCGAGGTGCAAATGCAAACCGCGGCAGCGATCGCTCAATCCGAGCAACGCGATGAGTTCTCGCTCGACGAAGTGCGCCGTCTCCTTGCGGATCTCGGCGATCCGATCGTGATACTTCCGCGGCCCTTGCCACGAGCCGTTCGCCTGCGCCTGTCGATCGGCACGACGCAATCTCGCGAACGCCTTCGGGATCGTGCCGCTGTGAAAGCCGGATCGCAGCAACCGGACGACCGTCTCGCCGTGGCTGCCGACGATCACCGGCGTCAGATTCTTCGACCGGTTCGCGTCGTACAAACTCCAGTTGTTCCGCAGTTCCCAGGCGACGTAACCGAAGATGCCGGGGATCCCCCAGACTATCACGCCGGCCAGCCAGTTGGCCGACTCCATCGACATGTTAAATAGCCACATGAACTGAGCGCCGAGCAGCGAAGGCCCCGCCGCTGTCGGAATCGCCAGCGGCAGAATGATCTTGTGCGAGACCGTCACGACCGGGAAGTGCTTGATCGGGTTGATCTGCGGTTCGATCAACAGCGTGACGCAGAAGCGGATCACGTAGTTGATGAAATACCAAACGAAGCCGGCCGTCGCCTTGGCGACCGTCGCGGCCTGCGACTCGCCGGTGCGGAACCGGAGCCATTCATCGACGGCGTAGAGCACTCGCTCCATCGCCTCGATCGCCTCGTGCGAGTAATCCATGACCGCTTGCACGAACGCGCCGACGATTCGAATCCGAAAGTGATGCCACGATCGGGCCGCGAGATCGCTGACGACTTCATCAACTCGGCGTCCGAGTCGCGAGTTAATCAGCAGGTTGGCCAGCACGAACAGTCCGCCGAACGTCTTCCAGGAGACGAACCGAAACTGCAGCAGCGACAAAATTGCCGCGAGGCCGAGCGTCGTCAGCAACGGCTTGAACACGAATTGCCGCAGCTTCTTATACAGCGGCGTGGCGACGAACCGCCGGACCCACTCGTGCCGCAACAGTCGCTGCGGCAGCAGGACGCAGACGTCGACCGTCGCCGTCCAGGCGGTTCGCAATGCGTCGACGACCGCGGTGCGGAACCGCAGCGAATAAAGCCCCAGAATGAATCCGCCGACCAGTGCGACCGCCCAGCGATTGCGGAGGTCGAAGCCGTGCAGCCCCATCCTTTCGAACGGCGTATGCAACAAGTGCTGGAAGAACTCCAGCAGCATAAACGCACCGCCGAACGGAATGATGAGGTACCGCGTGATCAGCCGACCGTACTTCGTCCCGAACGCCACGGAACTGAGCCATTGCGGCAGGCGGCGATACATCTCCCCTTTGCGATAAACGCCGTCGAGTCGCGAGTCGAGCGCCTTGTCGGCCCGCAACGCTTCGTCGCCGGTCCAGACCTCGCGAAAGTCGGTGATGTCGCGCAGTTTTAGGTTGTTTCGCGAGACCGCGTCGCGGAGGTCGCCCATGTTCAAAAAGCCGCGCTCGACCGTTCGATCCAAAAGCTCTTCGATTAGCTTGCGGCGCGCGACGGTCTCGGGACGATTCGTCGGCAGCAAGCCCACTTCGTCGAACGCCGCTTCGAGTCGCGGTCGCAGCTGATCGCGAACTCGCTGCTCGGCCCGCTCGCCGGCGGAGTGCAAGAGCGCGGCCAGCCGATCGCGGCTGATGGTCGAGACTCGCAGCGACGAAAGTTTGCGCTGTGCGGCCCGCAGGTGTTTGACGATCAGCACGTCGCGCTGGTTCGGCAGTTCGCGCCGCAGCGGTCGAGCAGCGCGGCTGATCAGCCACGACCGCAAGTCGAGTTGGAACACGCCCTGTTCGTGATCGACGCACGCCTTTTGCAAGTCGTAGAGGAAGCGACGTTCATAAGTCCACAAACCGCGCGTCGCCGGCGGCAGCAGTTCGACGAGCAGTTTGGCCCAGTCGTCACGCTCATCATCGCCTGCTCCGAGAGCGCGGCCGATCCGGAACGAGAGCCGCCGCACATCA
Organism: Planctomicrobium piriforme; assembly: GCA_945877965.1. Classification (GTDB taxonomy): domain Bacteria; phylum Planctomycetota; class Planctomycetia; order Pirellulales; family PNKZ01; genus CAMCTH01. The sequence continues at coordinate 9,443 of CAMCTH010000139.1, forward strand.
TTGCGTCCCTCGTCGCGGG
>CAMCTH010000140.1 GCA_945877965.1 Planctomicrobium piriforme
GTGAATCTCAACTGAGATGGGAGGTCGCAAAGGGATGGACCGAGTGCGGACGGCTTGCGCGCCGTTGGCCGCGAAAACTTGAAAACGCCGGGTGAGAACTCCCAGCAAAGGAAATATCGCCGAGCGAACCTCCCCGGCCGGGAGTCGGCTGGGCTAAAATGGCGAGAACTCGCGCACAAAAGTACCGAATGTCGTGACAAACTGCTGCGTCGAAAATCGGCCCGCTAGGCGAGTATAGCTTAGAAAAAGGCCGGTGATTCCGCGGAAAGCGACCGTACGGCCGAGCGAGCCGACGGCGCCATGCGAACCGGCCTAACGGTGAGCGGCGGCCTTCGTCACGGTCGATTCGGTTGCCGCGGCGCGCCAATCGATGGTCGGCCAAATGACGGCGGCGCCGTCTTCGCTTGCGGTGAGAATCGCGCGGCCCGTGGCGGAGAATTTGGCGACGGTGACCGCCTCGGCGTGACCTTTCAGCGTGAGCAATTCTTTGCCGACGGCGGCGTCCCACACTTTCACGTTGCCGTCGCGCGAGCCGGTCACGATCCGCGCGGCATCGGGGGAGAAAGCGGCCGAGGTGACTGCGGCTGTGTGACCGGTGAGCGAACGGATCTGCTTGCCGGTCGCCGCATCCCAAACGACGGCAACGTCGTCGGCCCCCGCCGTCACGACCCAGCAGCCGTCGCGTGAAAATGCGATCGAGTGTACCGGCCAGGCGTGGCCTTTCAATTCGTGCAGCAATTTACCGTCGGCGGCGTCCCACAGGCGGGCCGTCTTGTCGGCGCTCGCCGTCGCAATCTGCTTCCCGTCGGTAGAGAAGGCGGCGTGCAACACGCGGTCGATGTGGCCGGTGAAGACGCGAAGTTGCTCGCCCGTCTCGACGTCCCACAACCGCGCGGTATGGTCGTCGCCGGCGGTGAGCAGCAAGCGACCGCTCTTGTCGTAAGCGACGCCGTTGACGATTCCTGCGTGCTTGCCGCGCAGCATGCGAACCGCGCGGGCCTCGACGACGTTCCAGATTTTGACTGCGCCGTCCCAGCCGGCTGTGGCGACGGACTTGCCGTCGGGCGAAAAAGCGACGCCGGCCACCGCTCCGTGCGGTCGGAAGATTTGCATCTCCGCCGCGTCGCTCAGGTTCCATTGCCGCGCTTCGTTGCCGCCGACGGTGACGAGGCTCTTGCCGTCGGGAGCAAAGAGCGCGGTCCACAACGTGCCGCCTCCCGCTGCAAGATCGAGCCAGGCGGCGTTGGGTCGTTTCGCATCGGCCGCAGTGCGCTCACGTTTCGCGGCCACGTCCCAGAGACGAACGGTGCCGTGATCGCGATCGACGGCGGCAAGCCATTGGCCGTCGGCCGAAGTCGCCGCGGCGGCGTACGATCCCGCCGGCAGCGGCAATTCATCCGGCTGCGGAGAGGCATCGACGGCGACGGTCCACAACCGCACGCGACCGTCTTCGCAAACCGTCGCGGCGCGACCCACGCCGACAAGCGTCAAGTCGACGACTCCGGCGGGGTGTTTCCACACGTACTGCGTCAATTCACGGCCGGTCGCCGCGTCCCAACGACCGACGGTGTTGTCGAGCGACGCCGTGAGCAGTTGCTTGCCGTCGGCGGTGAAGTGGGCGGCCGTGATTTTGCGCGAGTGGCGCAGCTCGCTCCAGATCGCCGCGCCGTCATCGGCTCGCCAGAGGTTCGCGCGGCCGCTCGTTTCGCCGGTGAAGAGTTGCTTGCCGTCGGGCGAGAAAGCGACGGCGGTCAACTCGCTGCGGTGAGCAGGTAACGTGCGAATCACACGCCCGGTCGCGGTCTCCCACAACTTGGCCCCGCGACCGTCGCCGACGCCGCTGAGCGCCCATCGCCCGTCGCGCGAAACGGCGAGTGCGGCGGCTCGCCCGGTGTCGGGAACGACCGCGAGTTGCACGCCGTTTGACACATCCCAGACGCGCGTCGTGCCGTCGACGGCCGAGGTAATCAATCGCACGCCGTCGGCGGTGAAAAGACCGGCCGAACTGAGATACTCATGCCCCTCGGCCAACGTCGCCGTTTCTTTCCGCGTGCGAACATCCCAAAGTTTAGCGATGCGATCGCGCCCGGCCGTGACGATCGTCTTTTCATCGGCGGAAAAATCAGCGGCCAACACGGCATCGGCATGGCCTGTCAAGACGAGCGGCGCAACGGTCCGCGCCTCTTCGTATTCGTCGATGTTCCACAGCCGTAGCGTGCCGTCATTTGCGCCCGACAACACGAGCTTGCCGTCGGCTGAGTAGCGACAGGCGCGAACCTGACCGGCGTGGCCCCGGAGCGTTTTCAACGGTTGTCCGCTCGCGACGTCCCACACAATGAGAGCGTTGTCGAGTCCGCCACTCACCAAGCATTTGCCGTCGGGTGAAAAAGCGACGCCCAACACGGCGGTGCGGTGCCCGATCAATTCGCGGCTCGACGGCGGCGGAGGAGGTTGTTCCGAAAAGACTTCGGCCAAGCGGTAAGGACGAACGTCGGAGGGTTTCCAAATCAGCACCCGGCGGTCGTCGCCCACGGTAGCGACCGTTTGACCGTCGGGAGCGTAAACGACGCCGTGGATCGGGCCGCGATGCCCGCGAAAGGCTCGCACGTCCGCCGGCGCGTCATCATCAGAAGAGCCGGTCGGCGACAAGGCGTCGAGCGGCCAAACGATCGCCGTGCCGTCTTGGCCGGTGGTGACGATCGTTTTTTCATCGGGCGAAAAGGCCGCGGAGGTCACGCCCGAAGCGTGGCCGCGGAATTGCTTCAACTCTGCACCGTCGGCGACATTCCATATCCGCACGGTGCCGTCCTGAGAGGTCGTCAGCAGTCGATCCCCCGCGCGGTTGAAACCGACGGAGAGCACCGCACCGGTGTGACCGACGAACTTACGAAGCGGTTTGCCATCGGCGGCTTGCCAAAGCTGCACGTAGGCTTGCTTCTCATCGCCGCCGGCCGCCAAGTAACGACCGTCGGATGAGAAGGCGACGGCATGGACGAACGCGCCGCCGTAGGGGACGTCGTAGAGTAGAGCGCCGTCGGCGACGTTCCAAACGCGGAGCTTGCCGTTCCAGCCGCCGCTTGCGGCATGTCGGCCCGTCGCATCGAACGCCACGGCGGCCACTGGGGCACCGGCGTCGATCGTTAGCAGGCTCCGTTCGCAGAGATACTTGAGCCGACCCCATTCCCAATTTCGCAACTCGACGGGGCACGTGTCGAGCAACTCGGCGGCCCCGTCGAAGGCATTTTCGTCGATCCGCGCCGCAGCCAGCCCGATGCGTGCCGCATAGGCGGCGTACTCTTCGGCCGTTTTCGATTGTTCGGCCAAATCGCGATCGCGGCGGGCCTGCGCTTCCGATTGCTCCGCGAGGTCGCGGTCGCGGCGAGCTTGGATTTCCGACTGTTCCGCCGAATCGCGATCGCGGCGAGCCTGTTCTTCGGCACGCAAGGCGCGATCGCGTTGGGCTCGAATACCGAAGAAAGCAACCGTGCCGACGATGAAGATACCGACGATCAGCGAGGCGACGAACCGTTTGGCGCGACGCAGGCGGAGTTGTCGCACATCGCGTTCTTCTCGCGCGGCGTCGATTTGCTTGATCAGAGCGGCTTGGTCGGCGCGGGTGCGATCGAGCAAGCCCGCCGCCAGATCATAGTCGCCTTTGTCGTAGGCACTTTGCGCATACGCCGTCTTGGCCGCCGCCAACCCTTCGGCCGCTTCCGTGTTCTCGTTCCACAGACTGAGGGCTTGTTCGAAGCCGAACAACGCGCGGGCGAACGTCGGGTAGTCGGACGTTTTACGAGCCTTGGCCAAGTCCTCCGTGCCGCGCGCCGTCAGGCTGATGCTCTCGGCGTGGGCCAGGTACTCGCGAATCGCCGCTTGGAAGGCGCGAACCGTCGGATAGCGATCGCGCGGCTCGCTCGCCATGGCCAGACGGGCGATGTCGACGAGTTCGCCGGTCATGTCGGTCGGTGTGATTTCGTTACGGGCCGCCGCCATCAGGCACTTCGTAACGTTCGTTCCCTTGTGCGGCGGCCGACCGGTGACGATCTCATACAAGATGGCGCCGAGCAGATAGACGTCGCTGGCCGTCGTGATCCGCTCGATCGGCCCGGTCGCCATTTCGGGCGCCATGTAGGCGGGGCTGCCTCCCATGCTGGGCGTGTGCGTAATGCTGGCCGCCCTGCGGAACTCGGCCGTCGAGTAGGCCAAGCCCCAGTCCATCACCAGCACTTCGCCGAACTCACCGAGCATCACGTTCTCGGGCTTGAGATCGCGATGCACCACGCCGCGCGCGTGCGCAAATGCCACGGCATCCGCCGTCTTGAGCAAGATTTCGATGTTCTCTTGGCGGGTTTTTGAGGCGATCGCCTTCGACCACGGCGTCCCTTCGACGCGCTTCATGGCATAAAACAAATCGCCCGACTCGTTCTTCCCCAGATCGTACATCGGCACGATGTTGGGGTGATCGAGATCGCCGGTGACGACCGCCTCGGAAAGAAACTTTTGCTGCGAATCGCGATTGCTCGCGAAGTTCGGCTTCAGCATCTTCACGGCGACGGTGCGATCGATGGACGCTTGTCGCGCGGTGTAGACGACCCCCATGCCTCCTTCGCCGAGCACTTCCAGCAATTCGTAATCGGCCAGGGTGGGTGTGGCCGTCGGCTGTTTGTTGGTATCGCGCACGGCCCGCACGTTGACGACGAGCGTCTGATCGCTTTTGGTGTCGCGTCCCGGCTTACCTTTGATGGTGATATGCGGTGCGGCAGAGGCGTCGATGCCGTCGCCCCAGGCCATCGAAAGCTGCGCGTCAAGCTTCATTCCTTGCGCGTCGAAATCAAACGTGTCGCTATGAGCCGCGCTGGACGGCGACGCAGAACCGGAGCTTGCCGCGGGCGAAAGATCGAACGAGGCCGCGGATTCGTCCGGCATCGAGCCGGCGGGGCCGAAGTCGACCGTCTGCAGATGCGGCAACGGATGCACCGTCCCGGGCTTCGGCTCGCTCACCGGCTCCGCGGCCGCGGCGAGGTCGGAGCTCCCCAGGTCGATGGTTTGATCGATGCGAATTTTATCGATGGTAGGCAACTTGCGAACCGGCGGCGGAATAACGATCGGCTCAAGATGCGCGATCGTCGCCGTCGGGTCGATCTCGGGCACGGTGGTGCGCCCCTCGACGTCGGTCCCACAATGCGCGCAGCGTCCGGCGATCCGATCGGATTCGGTGAAAGTCGCTCCGCATTGTTTGCAGACGGGCATCGTCACAAAAGTTTCGCCGTGCGATTTAACGAGGAGGGACTCGGCGCCGGGTGGGCCGAGCTTTCAATCGCGATCGGCCGCGATAGCGGGCGAGTGCGGCATCGACGCGGGCCGACCAATCGGTCGTCGTTCCGACGAGCGCCAAACCCGCCGCGGTTGTCAGGGCGGCGGCCGTCGCGGCAGGCGCCGCTTCGCCGAGAGCATTTTCATTTACCGAATCGAGCGCTGCGGCGGCCGGAAGTTCAGCGCCGGTCGGCGGCAGTTGTTGTGCGCCGTCGGCGGGATCGTTCGTCGCTGCACTCGGGGCGTCAGCCGAGGTCGGCTTCCCTTCGCGGACGTAGATTTCCATCACCTTGCGCAGCGTCTGCGTTTCGGGCTCGAACAGGTAGAGGCGATAGCGGCCGTCGCGGAGTTTGCTGAAGATCTTGGAGAGCTCGTCGAGCGCGCTTTGACCGAAGCGAACCGAGCTTCCTTCGCGACCGTCGGGGAGCACTTCTCGCAGAATGACCACGCGGTCGGCCGATTCGATCGTTTCGAAGGCCGAATCGCCCCCTTCGTCGACCGTCGCGCGGATGAGCGTCGTCGTGTTGATCGTCGGTAGTTCGACGAGGCGCACCACCGCAGGGAACGAAAGGTGCGGTACCTTCGGCGTCGTGTCGATGCGAACGTTCTTCACGCCGTCGCCGGGAAACTCCAGCAGCACTTGCTGCGTCGTCGTTTCGTAGCCGGTGAAATGAATCCGTCCGTCGCTTCGCAGTGTGACGGAAACGGGAATCGGCGCGGCGGGGTCGACGACGTTCGGATTGCCCGTGTAAACGTGACCGGCCGTGGTGGCGCCGAAGATCGTGTTGAGCGAGATTAAGTCGGACACGCCGTCGCCCCAATTGACCAGCGCCGTGAAGTTGAATTCCAGAAACCGACCGTAATTAAATGTGACGCTCGCCGCACCGGTGTTCGCAATCTGCGGACCGGTGAGGATTTCGAGCAGCGGCGGAACGGCGACGAGCGAACCGGTGCCGCTCGTGACGCGCACGCCGGGATCGATCACGAGATTGCGACCGGCGGTGCCGAAGATTTCGCCCGACCCGACGACTTGCACGTCGTCGAGGACGCCTGTGTCGTGCAGCAGCAAATCGGTGCCGGCGGTGAGAACGACGTTGCCCGAGCCGCCGAGCACGAGAATCGGCGCGTTGAGCGAAAGATGATCGTCGTTGCCGCCGTCGCCCGTCGTCGTCAGCGACACGCCCCCCGCCGCATCGACGATCGGCTTGTCGACTACCATCGGTCCAACGTGCGTGATCGACGTGCCGCCGGTACCCAGGTTGAGAATGCCGTCGATCCCTCCCGTCGAACCGATCGTCAGAGGCAATCCTTGTCGTTCGGCAATGGCGATGCGGCCCGAACCGAGGTTCTCGGCCGAGAGCAGATCGACGTCGATCTCGAGCGGTTGCGTAACGCCGATTCCCTGAAAGGCGCTGAGAGCCAACTCGACGGCGACGACTTTGGGCGTCGAACCGCCTGCATCGTCGATCGCGTCATCGTCGGAGATGAGTTTCACGTGGGCCGTGCCGACGTTGACGGCCGATTCCAGCGTGAGCTTGCCTTTGCTTTGCAACTGGACGTCGTCGTCCGAGGTGGTGACGCCGGTCGTGGTGGGGCCGAACGTTTGCACCGTGCCGACTTTGAAGGGGTCGAAATTGCGGAACGTCAGCGTGTCGCCGAGCGACGCCGCCAGCACGTGAACGATGTTCGTGGGGTTGCTGAGATCAACCGGGCCTGCGCCGAGCAGTTGCAAACCCGGGGCGACGATGCTGCCGAAAACGTCTTGCGTCACCGCGCCGCCGGTTTCGAGCGTGACGTTGCCATCGACGGTTTCGATGCCGCCGATGCCGTCGACGTCGGCCAAAAGCACGTCATCGACGTCACGGAACGAAATCTGTTTGCCTGCTCCCAGCGTTTGCAGCCCGAGGCGGTCGACGTCGTTCGAGTTCGCTAGCTTGATGTCGCCGAGCGCATCGACTGCGAGTCGTGCGACTTGAATCGTGCCGGTACCTGAGACATCGCCGCTGCTGGTGAGATGCAGGATCGGTGCGTGCGCCGGTGCGACGGCGGCCGAGAGGTCGATCGCACCGGAGTCGCCGTCGCCGATGCGCAAGGTCCCCGCGGTGATGCGATCAACTTCGGCCGATGAAAGGCCGAGCCGGCCCGGCGTCGTGCCTAGTCCGAGGTCAATCGCTCGGGCCGTCGTGTGGGTGACGATCGTGACGATGCCGGTCGACGTGGCGTTGAAAGAGCCGATTCCCGGAATCGCCGTGAGGCCGATGGTGAGATCGTCGGTCGCCACGTTCAGGTCGCCGCCGATCGATTTCACTTCCGCGTGGACGACGACGGTCGGGGTTTCTAGATCGAGTGCCGTTCCCGACGCGGTGTTAAGCGTCGTCAGGCCGGAGAACGTCGTCAGGCCGGTGCCGTGCAGGTGTGTGAGCGATTTGGCGGTGAACGCGGCGTCGATTTTGACGTTGTTCGCCACGTCGATCACAACGTCGCCGAGCGCCGTCGCGCCGACCGCCGTCGCGAACTGAATGTTCCCCACGCCGGCCTTGAGTTGTAAACCTTGCGCTCCCGCCGTCGTGCCGTCGAGCGTCGCTTGGAAAGTAATGTCGGCCCCGGTCGAGCCGGTTTGGATGACGACTTTGGCCGCCGCGTTGGGGGCGAGTTGGACCGCGCCTTTAAACGATACGATGTCGTTGGTCGTCGTGATGTCGCCGGCGAGTGAGGTGGCGTTGTTGCTGACTTGTTGGAACGGTCCGTCGAGCGAAAAGTCCGCGGCGTCGGCGATGGTGAGCAGCGCGCCGTTGTCGATCTTCACGTTGCCGGAGTTCGTCGTGTCGACGGCGGCGGAGAAAGCGACCGTTCCGGCGGCCTTGAGATCGAGCCCGCGATCGTCGAGCGAGACGGCCCGATTGAAGGCGACGTTGCCGGCCGAAACGATTTTGATACCGTCGACCCGGGTCAAACCGCCGACCACGCCGTCGAACGTAACGTTGCCGGCACCGGCGTCGATTGAAAGCAAGAACCCGCCGTTGACCGTGGCCGCCGTGTCGAAGAGGACGTCGCCGCCGGCAGTGGTAAGCGTGACGTCGTCTTTAAGATTCAATGGGCCTTGGAACGTGACTTTGTCGCCGGTCGTGGTGATGTCGGCGAAGAGATCGGTTCGGCCCGCGCCGTCTTGCTTGAACGCACCGTCGAGTGAAAGATTCGCTGCGTCGGCGATCGTCAGCACTCCGGTGTTGGCGAGCTTGACCGCGCCGCCGGTTTTCGTATCGACGGCTTTGTTGAAGGTCATCGCGCCGGCCGACGTCAGATCGAGCCCCTGGTCGTCGAGCTTCGCCGTTTCGTTGAACGTGATGTTTTGCGACGAGGTGATCTTGATGCCGCTGACGCGGTTGTTATTGCCGATCTTGCCTTCGAACTTGACCGACCCGCCGTTCGCGGCAACCGTAAGTTGATAATCGCCGTCGATCGTCGCGGTCGTGCTATTGAAATGAACGGCACCGCCGGCGGTCGTGAACGTGACGTCGTCTTTCAGCTGCAGCGGACCGTTGAAGGTGACGGCGTCGTTGGTCGTCGTAATGTTCGCGAACAGGTCGGTGCGGCCGACGCCGTCCTGTAGGAAAGCGCCGTCGAGCAGAAGATTCGCGGCGTCTTCAATCGTCAGGACGCCGCCGTTGGTGACCGTCATCGTGCCGTGGTTGGTCGTGGTGACCGCGCCCGAGAACTTGGCCGTATCGGTCGTGTCGACGTCGATCCCCTGGTCGTCGGCCTTCAGCGTTGAGGCAACCGTAAGGATCTTAGCAGTCACCACCAAGCCGCTGAGGGGCGTCGATGAACCGACGGCGGCGTCGAAGTTCACGTCGCCTGCGCCGGCGTCGATCGTCAACAGCCAATCGCCGTCGACGGTCGTGGTCGCGCCGCTGAAGCGGATGTTGCCGTCGTGGGAGGTCAACACGACGTCGCCGGTCAACATCGTCGGGGCGACGAACGTGATCGAACCGCCGAAGGTCGTAATGTCGGCGGCCGTGTCGATCGCGCCGCCGTCGGCCAGGAAGTCGCCGCCCGCCGCAACGTCGGCCGCGGCCGACATCGTGAGTTTCGTCGCGGCGTGGAAGGTGACGTCGCCGACGGTG
>CAMCTH010000141.1 GCA_945877965.1 Planctomicrobium piriforme
GCGACACCTCCTGGTTACTGCGCCTGCCGGGATCGTGGCTCAATCACCAATCAATCCGCAGAACGCTCAGCCAGAACATGGTGTAGCAGCTCAATCGAAAATGCGCCAGCCTGCCAGGGCTTCCCAGCTATGCGCGCTGGCCGTGGGCTTCGGATGAACGCGTTGCCGACTCCGATCGGTCCGTGCCTTCCGGTCGTCTTCGACGTGGCCGAGAAAACGGAGGACCGCGTGCATAAACTGCACGCTGATGACGGCCGCAAACGAGCGCTGCGCCGAGAAGGGAAAAGTCTTCGCTCTCTCTCCAGAAACGAAGGCCGACTCTCTCTCGAAGTCGCGCCGCTTCGCTGCGTCCCGGACTGATTCGAGCCGGCAAACCCGAAGGTTCACGCTTACTCGATTCATGCGACGGCAACCGGCTCTCACCCCGGTCATCACCGCACAAATTCCGACCCACAGCGACGCAGGGGTTGTGCCATGTCACCCCTACGACGGCCACCAACCGCATTCCACGCAGAGGTCTCAATCACCTCAGACTGTGTAAATTGGCCAGTAACGCCAGACTATTCACACGATCCGGTTATGTCAATAAAATCAATCGTCCTATTTTTACTAATTAACGCAGATTTACGTTTTAAAGGGATCGTAGGTTCGTCTGCCAGACGACGGCGACGCTTGAAATGCCGTAATTCACGGCGTTTCAAACAAATCGAGCACGCGGAGAGGCCGCGCGCTGCGAGGCATGAAGAGGGGTCGAAGTAGATCCAAAAAACCGCCGACGGGGGTCTCGCCGGGCCGCAGCCGCAAGGTCGCGGCGGTCGAAAAGAGCCCGACGACCGAAAATCGGCCCCTCGCCGCGGCAACGGACCCGTCGGCGAGCGAATGTCGCCGGAAGCCGTCCTGAGGGGAATTCCCAGCCGCGAAAAACTACGGCGACGGCAGGTCCAACACGCTCCGATACGTCAGGCCGTTGCCGTCGACCGTCACGGCCGACGCGCTGACGCCGATCGTCCCTTCGAGTTCCTGCTCCGTCGGCCAGATCTGCTTCAACTTTGCAGCGGCCGTGTCGGTGATGTCGGCAAAGGCCCGCTGCATGATCTGATTCGTGAATCGCAGCAAGCCTGCGCCGTCGGTCAGGTCGTAGGTCAACGTCCCAGCGGCCGGCAGCAGTTCCGCAGCCCGCTTGGCGTAATCGGTGCCGCGCAGCGACTCGTCGGTCCGCGGTGTGCTTCGCAAGTTCGCCTACACCTTCTCCGTCACCCCTTTGCCGAGCGCGACGACCATGTAGCCGTTGCCGATGAACCACGAGCCCGACATCGATTCGTCTTCGTAACGCAATCCGCTAAAGCCTTGCTCCGTCACGACGCTCTGGGCCGTCGCCGTCGCCAGGATCGTCATCAAACGACGCCAGATCGCATCGCTGTTCGGCGTCCAGACGAAGGCCACCGCCGTCTCGGCGGCCGCGTCTTCCTGATTCGCGCGACGCGGATCGGCGTCGTCGGCCAACGTCGGCAAGTAGGTCAAGATCGTATGCGTCTTGCCGAGCGAGCCGAGCAACGTCGCGGGATCGGTTTGCAAGAAACCCTGCGCCTGCGTCTCGAACGCGTTGAGCGCCCCTTCGCCGCGTGGCAAGCTCTCGCGCATCGTTTGGGCGACGAGTTGATACGCTTTGCCGAGATCGAAACTAATGTGCTGATAACCGACCGCATTCTTGGCGACCCAGTCGGCCGGCGCCGGCTTGAGCGGCGCCTGATCGAGCAGCGTCAACAAGCCGGTCCGCGGAGCGGGAATCGACACAAACAGCCCGGAGCGAAACACCGTGCCGTCGAGCGCCGCGCGATAGCCGACCGGACCGAGCTTTTCGACCCCGGCTGCCTGAGCAAACTTCCAGCCGTCTTCATTCCCCGGCACGTTCAACAGGCCGACGAGCCGCGGTACGTTGACGAACCCCTCGAATAACGTTTCGCCTTCGGGCAGCGCCTCGGCCAAGCCCGCCGTCTGTTCCCAGCGCCGCACGATCCCTTCGTCGCTCTCGCGCGAGGCGTCCAAGAAACGGACCATCGTCCCCTTCAATTCTTCCACAATTCCGGCCGCCGCAGTGATTTTCGCCTTCGCGTCTTCCCCTTCGCCGGCGACAATCGAGACGAACGTATGCGCGAGCGTCAGCCGATCGCGACTTCGCGCCAGCAGCAGATGAATCTGCGCCGTTTCCACCAAGTCCTTGTCGGCGTCCTTCTTCTCCGGCTTGTCGTTCTTGCCGGTATCGAGGCCGAGATCGGTCTTCAGACCGTCGGGCTGCGGAATGGCGACGCCGAGGACCGTCGCACCCGGCGGCAGTTCGACGATCGGGATCGTGAGGTGCACGACCTTCGTCCCGGCCAGGTCCAAGTCTTCGCGGCGAACGGCCCGCTTTCCTTCCGGCTGATCTTGCAGCTTCCGCTCGAGCGCGGCGAACCATTTGTCGAGCAGGTCGTCGTCGCTGTGCGACCACACGAGTCCGGCATAGCTCGGCACGGCGGGAGCCGTCGCCGGCAGCAACAATCCGGCATAGCCCAACTCTCCTTCGAGCGCCTTGAGCAGGTCGTCGCCGGTCAGGCCGAGCCGATCGAGCCCCTTGTTGAACTCGTCGAGATCGTCCTTCGCTTCTTCGCGCACCAACTTTTCGAGGTCGGCGACGCGCTGCTCGCTGACCAGGATCGAACCGATTTTCGTCCGCGTCTTCAGCGCTTCCCAAAACGCCGCCGGAGCCGGGGCCCGGACGACGAACAGCGTTTCGTCGGGCAACGAGTAATGCGTCGGCCGATCGGCCGCGAGCGCCGCCGCCGTCACGAAAGAGACTGCCAGAGCACACGTCGCCGCAACGAACGCGGTTCGGATCGAAAGCAGGCGCGACATCGAAAATCTCCTTCGGCAAACACGGCGGCGAACGAAAGTGTCGAACAAACGGAAAATCTACTCAGGCAATACGCGCGTCGGCATTCGGGCCGCGGTCGGCTGCACCACCGCCTCGCGGCGGGACTCGGCGGCGATCACTTCGGTCGGTCGGCGGAACGGCGGCGGCAGGTAAGTCACGCCGTTGAGCGGCTGAGCCGGATCATACAAATACGTCTCGCGATGGACCAGGAAATCGATCAAGTCCGACACCGGAATGCCGAACGCCAGGCCGTCGAACGACACCGCCCCGGCGCAAGCGACGCCGACGACTTCGCCCCGCGCGTTGAACAACGGCCCGCCGCTATTGCCGGGATTCACGGCCGCATCGGTCTGGATCATCCGCAGATTTCCCATCCGGCGCGTGGTCGAGCTCACGATTCCCTGCGTCACACTCCGTTCCAACCCCAGCGGGTTGCCGACGGCGAAGACCAGATCGCCGACCCGCAGATCGGGCCGTTCGCTCAGCACGACCGGCGCAGGCAACGCCCCGGCGAGTTCCGTCACATCCAATTGCAGCAGGGCCAAATCGCGCAGCGGCTGCAGCGCCAGGATGCGAACCCGCTTCAACTCATGCTTCTCGTAACCTTGCGGCGTGCGGCGAAACAGTTCGACCTGCACCTTGTTGCTCCCCTCGACGACGTGATAGTTCGTCATCAAGTGCCCTTCGCGACTGAGCAAGAAGCCGCTGCCGCGCCCCGACGAGTTCTTGACCATCACGACGGCGTCGCCGAAACGGCGGACCAACTCCGGCACGTCGGCGGCATCCAAGCGCCCGACCGTGTAGAGCCCATGATCCTTGCCGGTCTCCGGCTTGTCCGTCGGCGACGTCGGCTTCGCCTTCACCTCGGCCACGTCCAACACGCGCCGGGCCGGAATGTGCAACACGTCGTACCCCAGGTCGAGCACCACCCCTTCGTCGTTCCGGCGCAACAGCGGCGCCGTAATCTTCGCCCCGCCGGCGAGCGTCACGGTGACGGGCTCGACCGCCGCGACAGGGAACGCTGATACGCCGATCAAGGCGAAAACGACAAGTCCAACAAGCGCGGAGCGCGGAGCGCGGAACTCGGAGCGCAGAAGTGCGCTGCTCGTCCGTCGACATTCCCCATTCCCCATTCCCCATTCCCCATTTCTGCTCACGGCTTCTCCTCCCGACCGACGTAGATCAGCAATCGATCTTGGCTTAGCAACGCAAAATCTTGGAACGAATCGCCGTCGGCGTCGAAGCTGACGACGGCCCTCGGTTCGGCGATCGGCACCCCTTCGTCACCGTCGCCGTACGGATATTTGCGATCTTCGAACGCCTGCCACGAGGCCAGCGACTCCCACCGTTCTTCGCGTCGGCCGAGCAACGTGAGTTGATGCCGTCGATCGTCGAACAGCACGACCTCGTCGCGACCGTCGCCGTCGGCATCGGCCGCCGCCAGTCGATGGATCGTCGCTTCGCGAACGCCGCTCGGTCGACCGACGCGACCGTCGATCGTGTCGACGAGCTTCAGTTCCCACGGTTTGCCGGGCGTCAGTCGCACGATCCGATCCGAGTCAATCAGCAGCACGCCGAGAACCGGATCGCGCCGCAGGCCGGTCGCCCCGGAGACTTTGATATCGCCCGTCGTGCGAACCATCCCGGACGGCGCGACGTGGAGTTGATGCAAGAACTGGCCTCCCTGCTCGAGCGCCAGCGCTTCGCTTTCGCCGAGCGGCACATACGCGGCCAGCTTCTGACCGTCGGCCGGCATCACCTGATCGATCGGCTGCAGATCATCGCCGAGCCACTGCAGCACGCCGTCGGTCAGTCGTCCGACGCGCAGCCTCTTGCCGTCGTCGTAGAGCGCGTACTCGGCGAGATTGACCTTCGCCAAATGGGGCGGCTCGACCGATGTGAGCTTGTCCTTCTCGGACTTCTCGTCGCGATCGAGCGACAGCAGCTTCGCTCCGCCGGCATACGCTTGCTGCACCAACAGCTTGCGACCGCCAAGCCACAGCACACGATCCGTCTTCGCACCGACGTCGGGGAAAAGCGAACGTTGCGGCTCGGGATCGGTTGCGTTCCAAACCGAGAGTTCAACGTCGGCCCCGCGCCGTTGCGCCCACCAGACCGTCGTGCCGACCGTGTCGAGCGCCAGAATCTTGCGGTCCGCCGGAGCGTCGGTCGCCGCCAGCGGCTTCGGGTAACTCAACCGCTCTTCTTCCCAACGACTCTCATGCAAGTCGCCGGCGTCCTTGATCCAAAGCAGCAGCGTCCCCGGCTTCGCGGCCGGAGCGGCAATCGCGCGGACGTTGCCGAGCGTCGGATACGTTTCTTCGTCCCCCCAACGATCGTCGACGAGCCGATAGAGCCGAATCCGCGGCTCGGCCGGATCGATGGCCGCCAAGGCCGGCACGTTGCCGACGCGCAGTCCACACCACGGCGCGGTCGGGCCCGACGCGATCGGCAGCGACGCGCGACATCCAAACGGCGACTCATCGCCGGGAGCCGGTCGAAAATGTCGCACGATGCCGGTCTGCGCCGAAGCTAAGCAAAACACATCGGCCGGACGACCGTCGGCCGCGACGACCGTGAGTTGCTGCAGCGGCGTATCGTGCAACGTCTGCGGCGCGCGCAACACGCCGGCGACGTTCTCGTACCACCGCAGCGATTGATTCGCCTTCGCCGTCCATTCCAATAAGTCTAAGTCGGCATCGCCGTCGACGTCGACGAGTCGCCAATCGAACCGCGGCACCGTCTCGCGCGGACGAAACCAACCGGCGCGGCCGCCGTCGGTCAGCGGCACGACGAGCACCCCTTGTTCGCAACTGATCAATGCTTCGCGCTTCCCGGCGTCGCCGTCGCGCACCAGCAGCAACGGTCCGCGACCGACCGGCGCGGCGCTCGGCAAGTCCCAGTGTCGCATGCGTTCCCATTTGCCGGCCGGCTTGTGATAGGCCGAGAGCTTGAGCGTCGGACCGGTGAGGACGAGCAACTCGCGTTTGCCGTCGCCGTCGAGATCGACCGCGGCCGCAGCGGCCGGCAAGTCTTCGAGCGGCAACTCGGTGTGCGACCAATCGGCCGCGAGCGGTAGCTCGTTCGGACGTTCCGGATCGGTCGGGTAGGGCGGCTTCCGTTCGTCAGACGAACGGCGCTGATAGAGGTCCAACCGCGAGTGCCGAGTGTTGACGACGACGAGCGTCTGTCGGCCCGACGCATCGAGATCGGCGGCGAAGATTCGTTCGGGCGCGCCTTCTTGCGGCACGACGCGCATCCCTTGCCAACCGACGAACTCGGCGGCGTGGCCGTCGCGCGAAGCGTGCGCGGTAAGGATGAATCCGAAGACCGCGATCCAGGGGATCGCGCGCGGGCCAAAAAATCGTCGACGGCGCTGCCCCACGCTGCACACTCCTTTGCGCATCGCCGACCCAAAAGCCCGACCGAGTCCGCCCTCCGTGAGACGAACCGAGCGGCGGGCCGTTGCCACCTTGCAGAGGTGCGGCGAGCTTCGATTGGCGTAAACCTAACCCCCTCAGTCGCTAAAATCAACGCATCTTGCGGAGATAATCGCAACACGTTCGCCTTACGCAGATGCTTGCTTTGCAAGCTTCACGGAGAAAGCTCACGCCAAGGCGCGAAGACGCAAAGGGGGAGCGGAGACAGAGGTCGTACTCGTAGGTCAGGCACGTCTCGTGCCTGACCTTCTTGCGCAT
Organism: Planctomicrobium piriforme; assembly: GCA_945877965.1. GTDB lineage: Bacteria > Planctomycetota > Planctomycetia > Pirellulales > PNKZ01 > CAMCTH01. The sequence continues at coordinate 6,610 of CAMCTH010000141.1, forward strand.
GGGAGATGTCAGGCACCCAAGGTGCCTGACCTACTAACTTCTCATCCTTCTCTCTTCTTTGCGTCTTCGCGCCTTAGCGTGAGATTCTCTCTCTGCTCCTACCCATCCAGCGTCCAACCTTTGCGGTATTCGCGTCGCAAGAACTCGTCGGCGGCGGGGCAGTTCGTGGCTTTCAGATTCGCGGCGTCCCACTCGAGTTTTTGGCCTGCGCGGTAGGCGACGTTGCCGAGCAGGACGCTTTCCGTCAGTGCGCCGGAGTAGTCGAAGTTGCACGTCGTCGGGCCGCGCGATTTCACCGCGGCGATCCACTCGGCGTGATGACCGATCGAGTTCGGAATCGTCGGCTCGGGCGTGACGACCGACGAGCCGTCTCCCATGTAGACTTTGCGCGAACCGTAGTCGGCCAAGATTTTTCCCTTCGTCCCTTCGAATAGGACCGATGCCTTCGTCTTGTACTCCTCGGCCCAAGCGGGCCGGCTTTCGTTGCCGTGATACCACGTGAAGTGAACCGGCGGCAGTTCGCCCGCGACCCCTTGCACCTTCCGCGCGGGGAAGTGCCAGTCGATCTGCATCTCGTCGGGTACGTCGTTGTCGCCGCTCGACGTCTTGCGCCCCGTCGCGGCGATCGTCGTCGGATAACGAAGATGCAAAGCCCAGAACGGCAGGTCGCCGAAGTGACAGCCGAAGTCGCCGTAGGCACCGTTCCCAAAGTCCCACCAGTAGCGCCAGTTGAAATGGAAGTGCGCTTCGCTGAACGGACGATACGGCGCGGGCCCGACCCAGAGGTCGTAGTCGATCCCCGGCGGTGGAATCGTCTCGGTCGTCGGACGTTTGCCGGGACGGACCTGATTGTTGTGCCAAATGTAAACCCGTTCGATCGGCCCGATCGCGCCGGCCTGCACGAGTTCGACGACGCGACGATAGTTATCGCCGGCATGAATCTGCGTCCCCATCTGCGTGACGGCCTGCTTCTTGGCGGCCAGGTCACGCATCGTGCGGACTTCGAACACCGAGTGGGCCAGCGGCTTCTCGCAGTAGACGTCGAGCCCGCGATTCAACGCCCAGACGACGGGGATCGCATGCGAATGATCGGGCGTGCTGACGACGACGGCGTCGAGGTCCTTGCGATCGAGTAGTTTCCGATAGTCGACGTACTTCTCCGCCTTCGGCAATTTCTCCCCCGCCGCGCCGAGGCGACTCGCGTCGATATCGCACAGCGCGACGATATTCTCCGACAGTACACCGCCGAGGTTCGCCCCGCCGCGAGCGGCGACGCCGATGACGCCGAGGTTCAGCTTCTCGTTGGGGCTGCGCGTCCGCTTCCGTGGCTCCGCAGCCGATGCAACGGCGGGGACGACGGCGGTCGACGCGGCCGCAACGGCACAGCGACGCAAAAACTCACGACGTTCCAGATGCGAAGCAGCGACGTGCGACATGACTCAGCTCTCCCAGGCAGTTCGTTAGGACGGATAATCTCACGCAAAGGCGCAGAGACGCAAAGAAGAAGGATTGTGAACGACAAATGACTTGTTTTCTTCTCTTCCTCTTCCCTCTTAGCGCCTTTGCGCCTTAGCGTGAGCTTTTCTGCGATGATTGCGATAATCGGCATGGTACTTCGTCACGGAGACGGTCGCAAACTCGCGGCTATCGTTCGGGCAGGCGGCGGGGTACAGTTGAACGTTTCACTCCGATTCACTCGCGGGGGCGAGCCCCGCGGCTAAATGAAATTCGCATGACCGACGACGCTCCTGAAACCGACGCCTCCGAAACACCGGCCGCGCCCGTTCCCGATCCGTTTCCGAACGACACGCTGCCGGCGGCGCTGGCTCGCTACTCGATCGAGTTGCCCGTCGCACAAGTCGCGCTGCTCGACAAGTACTGCCGCGCGCTCTGGGAGATGAACGAGAAGCTGAACCTGACGCGGCACACGACCTACGAAAAATTCGTCGGTCGTGATCTCGTCGACGTCCGCGCCTTGCTGCCGTACATCGGGCCGAAAGATCGCGTCGTCGACGTCGGCACCGGCGGCGGAGTCCCCGGCATCGTGCTCAAAATTCTGCGGCCCGACGTCACGCTGACGCTAACCGACTCGGTGCAGAAGAAAGCCCGGGCGGTCGATGAGATCAGCAAGCAGATCGGCCTGACGGCGACGGTTCACGCCGGCCGAGCCGAAGAGGTGCTGCTCGCGCACCCGGTCGACGTGCTGGTCGTCCGCGCCGTCGCACCGTTGGCGAAGTTGGTCACTTGGTTCACGCCGCTGATGGATCGCTTCCGGACGATGCTCGTCATTAAAGGCCCGAGTTGGGTTGACGAGCGGCACGAAGCGCGGCAGAAAAAACTGATGTACGCCTGGGACCTCCGCAAGCTCGACGAGTGGCCGTTGCCCGGCACGCACAGCAACAGCGTGCTGCTGGAACTGAAACGCCGCGAGAATGCTTGACGCGCGACGAGTTGCAGGCGAGTAATATCGTTTACCAGATCGCAGTTGTAGGGAACGCCCTCCGTGGCGTTCCGTTTGCCCGATCCTCGGAACGCCACAGTATTGTTGAAATACGGCGGGCGTTCCCTAGAAGCTCAATCGCCCCCCGAGGACCCTCGCCCATGTCGCAACTTTCACGTCGTCAATTCGTCGGGCTCACCGGGGCCGCCGCCGTCGGTTACTTCGCCGGGCACGGTCTGCCGAAACTTCGCGCCGAAAGCCCCAACGACAAGCTGAACCTCGCGGTCGTCGGCATCGGCGGTCGCGGCGCGGCGAACCTGAGCGGTGTGAAG
>CAMCTH010000142.1 GCA_945877965.1 Planctomicrobium piriforme
GGAGATTCCTTATCGTTGAGGACCGAGCCCGATTCATTATCACTGAGGGCCGTGCCCGATTTACTTGAGCATGCCAAACGTGACCAACTTCTCACGGCACTCGTCGCGCTCGCGATTGCGGGCCATGCCGACCCAGGTTGGATCCTGGACGGCCATGAAATCGTCGTCCGTCGCGGCGGTGCGGCCTTGCTCGGCCAGCAACGCGGTCAAACGTGAGATCACTCCGATGTCGAGTCGCGAGAGGAACATCGACTCGCGGCGATAGTCGACGAACGCTTCCCACACCAGCGGGAACAGCGGTCGCACGATCTGCTCGCCCAGGGCCGTCGCATACTCGCGCACTTCCAATTGGGCGTGGGCATCCATCCGTAGCGCCAAGAAGTGCAGCAAGTTGTGCAGATCGATCTTCCAATAGGCCTCAGTATAGGTCGACAACGGCAGGTCTTTGCGAGCCTGTTCGCGAGCGACGCCGAGCTCGATTCGCTTCTCGTACAACGCCCGCGACTTTTCGAGCAGTTCGGCTTCCGAAGCGCTGAGTTCGGCGCCCAGGTCTGCGGGCAACGGGTCGCCGCTTCCTTGGCGATTGGTCGTCGCTTGGGTCCGCCATTCGTTCGGTGCGGTCCGCTGCGCGGCGTCGATCGCCAGCGAGTAGCGGGTCGAGTATTCGTTGACGTTCGCCGTCCGATGACGAATCCATTGCCGCCAGGTGTCCATCGGCACGCGGCAGAGGAACTTGATCTCGACCATTTCGAGCGGCGTCGTGTGCCGGTGTCGCATCAGGTAGCGAATCAGGCCGCGGTCGTCGGAGACTTTTTTCGTCCCTTCGCCGTAGCTAACCCGAGCGGCTTGGACGACGGCTTGGTCGTCCCCCATGACGTCGACGAGGCAGACAAAGCCGTCGTCGAGCACGGGGATCTTTTTCCAGCGAAGTTCATCAACCTGAGCGGCGTTCGTGGGCATGGCGGCGTGAGGGTAAGAGAGTCGGCGGCCGATTCAAGACCGGCCATTGTAGCGGACTCTCTTGCGGGACAAGAGGGGGAGAAAGCGAGCACCGGCATCGGGGAGAAATGCGATCGCGAGCAGAATTTCCTGCTCCCAATCTCCCTTTCTCCCCATCTCCCACTCTTCTGCCTACTCGTGTCGCAAGGCCTCGATCGGGTCCATCAGCGAGGCTCGCCGGGCCGGATAGAGGCCGAAGACGATGCCGACCAGCAGCGAGATGACGAACGCCGAGATAACGGACCACGGGGCGATGATCGGCGTCAGATCGCGGATCGTCGGCGGCAGCGTACTCAAGGCCGTCGGGAAGAATTGGTCGAAGAGCCACCGCCCGCCGGCGACGACGTAGCTCACTGAAAAACCAAATGCCACACCGAGCAATCCGCCGGTCGACGAAAGCACGAGCGTCTCGGCCAAGAACTGGTTCACTATATCGCGTCGCTTAGCACCGAGCGCGCGGCGGATGCCGATCTCGCGCGTTCGCTCGGTCACGGTCGCCAGCATGATGTTCATGATGCCGATGCCGCCGACGACCAAGGCGATTCCTGCGATGAGCACCAGCAGCACGTTGAACATCATCCGTGTCACCTCGGCCTGCTTCAGCAGTTCCTTCGGGACGATCAGCGCGAAGTCGCCGTTCTTGTGAAACCGCTCGAGCAAATTTTGAATGACGGCGGCCGTCTCGTCGACGTCGGAAATGTCGCGGACCGTCACCGTAATCTGATTCAGCTCGACCACTTCACCTTCCCGACCGCCGGCTTTGGCCGTCATCACCATGTCGCCGATCCTGGCTCGCAAGGTCTGCAACGGAATGTAGACGTCTTTGTTGTAGTCTTGGCCGGTGAAGCTGCCGCCGATGTTGCCGGTCGCGCCTCGTTCCTTCGTCACGCCGACGACGACGTAGTATTCGCCGTCGAGATAAATCGACTTGCCGATCGGGTCTTCGTAACGGAACAACACTGAAGCCGAGGTTGATGCCAGGACGCAAACGTTCTCGACGCGCGATTCGTCCTGGGCCGAAATGAACCGCCCACCGGCGAGCACCAAATGATTCAGGTCTTGATACTCGGTGCGGCAGCCGACGATCCGGACGTCGAGCGCTCGATCCATGTAGCGAGCTTCTTTCAGATTCAACTCGCGGATCGGGGCGGCGCCGATGACCGAGGGGACGTCTTGCAAGCGACGAAAGTCATCGCGCTTGAGTCCGTATTCGGCGAAGAAGCTGCCGACCGCGGCGGCCGACGAGTTCATCGCCGGCTTTACGCTGCGGATGATGATGTTCGTCGCGCCGAGGTCTTTGATCTGCTGCTGCGCCTGGAAGCTGACCCCTTCGCCCATCGCGACGAGCCAGATTACGGCCGTGACGCCGATCAAAATGCCCAACACCGCCCACGCCGACCGCAGCTTATGCAGCAGCAGGCTTTTGACGCCGAGCCGGATCGTTTGAAAGAGTTGAGGGCCGAACATGTCGCAAGGGGCGGACAGGAGTCAGGGTGCAGGAGACGGATGTCAATCTCTCGGATCCGGTCTCACTGCGATGCCGCGCCAGGCGGCGGCCCGCCTCCGGATGGGGGCCGCCGTGCTGCCGCTTCGGCTTCGGTCACGAAGCCATCGGCGTCGGCGTCGAGCTTGTCGAAGAAGGCTTTCATCGGCTCGGGAGCTTCGTCGCGGCTCAACCGCTTGTCGCCGTCTTTGTCGAGCGATGAAATGCTCGGCATGCCGCCGCGCGAACGCGCGCCGCCGCTCGGAGCCTCGCCGGGCGGCGTTCCTTCGGTCGGCCCCGCGGCCCCCTCTTTACGCGGAGCGCCGAACTGCTTGCCGTCGCGGGCCACGCCGAAGTTGCCTTCCGAACGTTCCGGCGGGTTCTGCAGCACGACGTCCCCCTCGGCCAAGCCGCTGCGGACCTCGACGTGCCGATCGTCGCCGACGCCGAGCGCTACCTCGGTCTTGATCGACTCGTTGCCGTCGAGTCGCCAACAATAGAACTTGCCGGCTTTTTCGACGACGCATTGGATCGGTACCGTCAAAACGCCCTTCCGCTCGTCGATCAAAATCTCGACCTCGCAGGTCATGCCCGGCTTCAAGTCGGTCTGCACGCCGTCGATTCGCACATAGGTGGCATACTCGCGCACGTTTGCGGCAAACATGCTGGCCGACTCGGGCTGGTTGGCGATTGTCGTTACGTAGCCGGTCGACTTGCGGTTCTGAATCCGAATCGAAGCAGGCATGCCGCGGCGCAGGCTTTCGACTTTCGTCTCATGGACCGTCACCTTCACCTGCATCTGCGACAAATCGGGAACGCGCAGAATGACCTGGCTTTCGCGGACCGTCGCCCCTTCTTCGATGCGGGGGCGATCACTGCTGCCGCCGAACCGACTCCCGCCGCTTTCGTTGGCATAGACGACCATGCCCGACTGCGGCGCGAAAATGATGCAGTTCGCCTTTTGCGTCTCGAGACGCTTGAGCTTCGACTCTTCCAACAAGAAGGCCGCCTCTTCGCTCTTGGCTTTGGCCTCGGCGGTGGCGACTTTCGTTTCCAATTCGTTCTTCATCTTTTCGAACGTGAACTCGCGCAACACCTTCTTTGCCGTTTCGGCGAGGTCGAGATCGAGCTGCGCTTTCTTCACGGCAAATTGCTGCGCCTCGTGCTGCAGCGGCGTGACGTAGCCCTTGCGGAACATTCGCTCGGTGTAGTCGAGTGTGTTCTGCGAACTGCGGAGATTTTCTTGCGCGATCGTGATCTGCGATTCGAAGGTTTGCAACTCTTTGAGATAGGTCCCTTCGACGTATTCGCGAAGCCCAATCTTCGCCGCTGCCAAGTCGTTCACCGCTTGGTCACGGATGGCTCTCGCTTTTTCGTACTGAATTCGCTGCGTCAGAATCTGTTCGTCGATGGCGGCCGAATCGAGTTCGACGAGTTGATCCCCTTGCTGCACGATGGTCCCATCGGTGACGATCTTCTTGATCGTCGCTCCGCCGGCGACCTGGCAGCGAATGTCGATGTTGCTCGCGCTTTCGAGATTGCCGTCTTCGACGACGGTGATGATCAAATCGCCGCGGGTAACCTTGTGCAGCAGCCGGGTCTCGGTCTCGGTCTTTGTAAACAGACCGGCGTAGTTCGCTCCCCACCAACCGCCGTAAGCCACGCCGGAAAGAACGCCGATCGGAATGACGACGCGTCGAACGAAGCGGCTGAGAAAGCCGGGACGTGCACGCGGGCTGGGTGCGGGAGGAGGAGCCAACGTTTCGGCGACGACGGCCATAGACACACTCGCGGGATCGAGCCAGGGACGACGATCTAACCCCGCGACGCGAGAGGCGTTCCGTCAGGGGGTGAGCGACGGAAGGCGGCCGTGCTGAGCATCGCCGAAGTCGTCACCTTAGTTATTGTCGACCACCGCGGTCGAAATGGCAATTCGCCGACCCGAGAACCGACAAACTCCGCCCGCCATGAGGGGCTGCCGGGGCGACAATCTGTCGAGATTTCGTCCGGCGACGGCAACTTCGCCTACTTTGGCTTTATCGGCACGGTCGGCGGCGACGGGGGACTCGCACCGATCGGCGGCAGGATCGTCTGCGGCGTCAGGGTCGGCGGACCGAGCACGTCGGGTTTCGTGTCGTCGGGAGGAACCGGGATCGCCGGGCCTTGCGGCCCCGTTCCCTTTGGCCCGGTTCCCTTCGGGGCGTTCCCTTTCGGCGTCGGCAGCATCTCGGCATTCAGCGCGTCGAACCATTCGGTCGGCACGTCGGGGGGCAACGGCTCGGCGTCCATGCGGTCGGCCCCGGCGACGAGTTCGTCGAGCGGCCGATCGATCCAGATGCCGCGCTCGTCGAGTTCCATCAGTCCGAGTTCGCGCATCAACACCATCCGCGTGGCGTAGTGGTTCAGCCAAACACTCATGAAGTTGTTCTGCGAACTCTGCAAGTCGTTCATGGCAGTCAGCAAGTTGAGGGCCGCCGTCGGACCGAATTGTTCGACGGACACTTGGCCCGCGGCGGCCGATTCCGGCGGCTTGCTCAACGTCTCGCGCGTCTGGTCGACGCGCCGCGCCGCGATGGAAACGGCCCGACGTTGAATCTCCAGATTGACTTCCAACTGCGTCAGCGAGCGGAGCGATTGTCGCAACGATTGATTCACCCCGTCTTCAAATTGGATCAACTGCCGGCGATCGCGCTGATAGTCGATCAGCACCGAGCGATAGTTATTGCGTTCGAGCAGTCGCGTAAACGGAGCGTCGAACTCGATGCCGGCTCGCATCGTTCCGGTCGGTGAACGGAATTTGACCGGGTTGTCGCCCTGCGTATTGAGGCTGCCGTCGAACGTCAGGTTGACGACCGACATCAGGTTCCGCGCATTGAAGGCGATGAGTCGCCAGGTGTCGACCAGCGCGGCCCGATTGTTCATCCAGTCGTAACGATTGGCCCGAGCGATTTCGAGCGCGAGATTCGGTCCGAGCCGAACCGGATTGAGCGTGACCGATTCGAGTCGGGCCCGCACCTGTACGAGCGAAGCTTCTTGCACCAACTCAGCCAAGCTGCGGCAAGCCGAGACGAGGCTCTGCAGCGTCTGCCGGCGCGTCTCGGGCTTCAAACCGGCCCGGAGTTGCACGGCCGCGTCGGCGGCGGTTTGATAGCGCATTGCCAGTTCGTCGAACGCCGCGAAGGTTCGCCGCTGCTCGGCATCAAACAGGGATGCCTCGGCGTCGGTCATACTCAGCTTGCGGTCTTCGGTCCGTTCCTGCATCGTCTTTAAGTCGGCGCGGATTTGACCGAAGGTCTCTTTCACTTCGACGTGAAACACATCGAATTGATCCAAGGCCGCCGTAATCAGGCCTAATTCCGGCTCGATCGGTAGGTTGCCGAGATCGTCGATCAGGTCTTCGATCTCCTCGTACAGTTGATTCGTCGACGGCTCCAAGAATTGGAACTGCTGGATCATCGAATCGTCGAGCGTGATCGGCAGATCGGGCGGCAGACCGAGCGTCGTCCGCTTGAACGTCTCCATCGTGTTGATCAGGCTGTTTTCCGACTGCAGCAAGTTCGCGCGGGCCGTCTCGATGTTCTGGCGGAACTGATCGACCTGCGCGATGTCGATGATGCCGGCTTCTAGATTGGCTTCGAGCAGTTTGAGCGTGCGGAGTTGGGCCGCCAGGTTTTGTTGCGAGTTGAGAATCTGCTGCTTCACTTGGAGAATGCCGACGAAGCCGCCGACCGTCCCCGCGCCGCCGCCGGCGAAACCGCTCGTCGCACCGCCGCCGCCGCCGGTGTTGTTGTTTGTTCGTCCGCCGAAACCGGTCGCGCTGCCGACTTCGCCAAAGCCGCCGGAGCCTTGCCCCGAGAAGCCGGTGAGGCCGGTGCCGCCGAAGAAACCGCCCCGTCGCGAGGCACCGGTCGTGCCGCCGTCGCCGATAGCGAGGTTCGTGTAGAAACCTTGGCGATAACGTTCGAAGGCTCGGAGGTTGGCGAGCATGGCCCGTTCGACGATCGTGAGTTGTTCCAGGACGTAACGTCGACCGCCGCCGCGGAGCAACGGCTGTATGAAGCTGCCGTTGAGCAGCGTGACGTTCGTGTCGGAGTTCGACCCGGCGAATTGCCAGACGATCGAATTGGCGATGCCGACGATGAGTTCACCGCCTGCCGCGAATTGCTTCTGCATTTCTAAGCCGGTCACGGTGTTCAGCGAATCGACGGTCCCGCCGCCGGGCGCATCCTTGCTGCGATGCGTATAGAGCGTGTCGATGCCGCCGAAGAACTGCGCGTCAAACCGCCAACGTTCCGTGCTGACGTCGAGGGCCGATAAATAGAGTTCTTCGAATTGCTGGAAGTAGGCCGGCGAGTGAATCAACGCCAGTTGCATGGCACCGTCGAGCGTCAGGAAGATCGTTCCGTCGGGCTTGAAGTCGGAGTAGTACGCCAACTGTTCGCGCCAGGTCGGGTTCGGCAACTCGGTCAAATCGCCGTCCATGTGATAAGTCAGGGCCCCGTGTTTGCCGTCGACCCGGTGCATGAAGACATGCGAGTACGGATCGTCCGGCGGCATCGGCGGTCGATCGGGATTCGTCGGGTCGAAATACCGACTCCGCGGATCGTATTGCAGTCGGAAGCCCGGGATGCCCCAGCCACCCGGCAAGTTTTTCTCGGTCACGATCCGCGAGACTTCGTCGTCGGCCTGCTTGTGGTAGTACGACCTCGTGCAGCCACCGGCGAGTGTGATCGTCGCCGCAATCAGGAGCATGACAGAGAGTTGCGCGCAGCGCCGTCGTTGCCGGCGGGCGAAGTCGGAACCGTGGGTCGTGGCGGCGCGCATCATCGACGGTAGAAGTCGACCGTTAAGCGGCGCAAACTTTAACGATCCCGCAGCCTTTAACGCCTCGCGACAATCTGCCTGCCGGCATTGCTGCGTTAGGCGAGACTCGGTCGCGACGGAAGGGGGCTACTTCTTCTCGTAAACGAGTTTGCCGCCCAGATAGGTGCGGAGCACTTGCGTCTGGCGGAGTTCGCTTGCCGGCGTCGAGAGTGGGTCGCGATCGACGACGATCAGGTCGGCGAGCTTGCCCGCTTCGAGCGAACCGGTCACGTCGTCGAGGAACATGATCTTGGCGTTGTTGATCGTGTACATTCGCAAGGCCTGCAGCGGCGTCAGGGCCTCGACCGTATGCAACGGCTCGCTCATGTTGCGCGGCAGGCGCGTCTGCGTAATCTCCATCCCGAGGAACGGATGATACGGATTCACACTCCGCATCGCGCCGATCCGTTGCATGTGGTCGCTGCCGCCGCCGACGATCGCGCCGGTTTCGAACAAGCTCTTGAGCGGTTGGAAGTAGCGAAGCCGCGGCGCGCCGAATTGTAGGCTCAACGTTTCGCCGTCGAGCCAAAGCCACGCCGGTTGGATATCGACCATCACGCCGAGCTTCGCACATTGGGCGACCGCTTCGGCGCTCATGAAGTTCGAGTGCGTAAGACAGGGACGCGACGGCGCGACCGGCGTCGATTTATTCACTTCTTAATAGGCAGCGAGGAGCGCGTGGACGGCACCGTCGCCGACACTGTGGGCTGTAAACTGCAGGCCGCTCTCGACGGCGGCCCGGACCATCGGCACGAGTTTTTCCGCCGGGATGTACAGCAGCCCGCGATAGGCGGGATCGTCGATCGAGTAAATCTTGCTCAGACCCCACGGTTCGCGCATGTAGGCGCTGCCGGTGAGCATGCCGCCGTCGAGGAAGCATTTGATGCCGATGACTCGCAACATCGGCGTCCCTTTGCAGAGCGGATCGCCTGCGACGTTTTTAATGTTTTCAACGAGACGTTCGACGGCACCGGAGTTGCCAACCCCCTTCGACGCCGCGACGCGAACCGTTAGGCGATCTTCAGCCAGCAGCTTTTGATAGAGCTTGATCGCGCCGCTGTCGGAGTTGCGATCAAGGACGCCGGTGATGCCGTTGGCGTTGTAATCGGCGAAAAGTTCGGCGACTCGTGCCTCACGATCCGCTTCGGTCGCCGAGCGTCCCGAGCCTTTCTTTTTCAAGTAACGACCGGCGCTGCGCAAGATGCCGGTCGGTTCGCCGGTCGTCGGATCCTTTTCAATCTTGGCTGCCGGATCGTCCGACTTGAAATCCTTGTCGATGCCCGAGACTTTCAGCGCGAGCGAATTGACCGAACTGTCGGGGCCGGTGCCGAACTCGACCGGGTTGTTCGGCGCGGCGGCATCCAACTCGGCCTTGGTCGGGTAGCGACGCTCTTTGAGCCGCGTAATGAAGACCTGACGGACCGTGATCCATTCGCCGTCTTCGAGCGTTTTAGCTCGTTCGGCGATATAGCCCAGGACGTCGGCGATTGAGTTCATTTCGGGCATCGGGTGATCGAACTCGTACATCGCCGCGCCCGACGGATGGACATGCGAATCGATCAGGCCGGGCAACACCGTCTTGCCGCCGAGGTCGATCACTTCGGTCTTCGGCCCGCGAAGCTTCAAGGCCGCACCGTCGTCGCCGACGAGCAGGATCTTGCCGCCGCCGATGGCGATCGCCTGCGCGATCGAGTCCTTCGCGTCGACCGTGACGACCTTGCCGTTGTGCAGAATCAGATCCGCCGAATCCTGCGCCACGGCGACGTTCGACCAAGCAATCAGGACCAGAAAAAGCAGGCGACGCATCGAGATGTCCTTCAATGAATGAGACGGCAGGGGGACGACGGCGGGATTCGTTCGCGATCTACAACGTCCAACCTTTGCGATAGGCTCGTCGGATGAACTTGTCTGCCTCGGGGCAATTCGTGCATTTCAGATTCTCGTGATCCCAATGGATCTTTTGGCCGACGCGATAGGCGACGTTCCCCAAATGGTTCGCTTCGG
>CAMCTH010000143.1 GCA_945877965.1 Planctomicrobium piriforme
TCGGCATTTACGGCATGAACTTCAACACGGCCGCGAGTCCGTGGAACATGCCGGAGTTGAATTGGCCGTACGGGTACCCGATGGTGATGGGCATCACCATTGCAGTCGCCGGGGGGATGCTGATTTCCTTCGGTCGCCGCGGTTGGCTCGGCAAGCAGACGCCGGCGCAAGGTCCGCATGAAGGCTCGCACGATCATCCCCGACACGAGCGCTAGCGCGGCGGCAGGCGCGGCGTGCCGGCTTCATTCTCGTCGTCGCCGCCGAGATCTTCGATCGGCTCGACGTCGATGATCGCTTCGTCGTCGGCTTCATCGGCTGCTTCGCTTGCGTCGTCGATGTTCGCCAGCAGGTTGTGCATCATCGCGCGAAAGACCGGCTCGACCTGGGCATAGTCGCGATCCTCGGCCTGGCACAGAATCAGGCCGACGTGCCGGGGACCGACGTACGAGCGGACCAGGGCTGTGTTCGTCAGGTCGAGGCAGTAGAAGTTGACGTCGGCCCCGACGAGCTCTTGCCCCGCGATCGCTTCGCGAACCGGTTCGTAGTCGAGATCGGTGTAGGTGTCGCGGAGCGCGGCGACGGCCGCCTTCACCAGCACGCCCGGATCGGCGTCGAGCGGATGGAGCGAGATGGTCCAGAACGAGCCCTCCGGCGCGTAGAGCGTGACGGTCGGCTCCCCCTCGATCACTTCGCTTTCGTCGAGCTTCCAGTTGTCGGGATAGGTGAAGCGGATGCCGAGTTTGTTGAACTGTGCAGGCATAAAGGTGGAAAACGCCCGCTCTCGACGGCGCGTGCAAAAAACAAAATTCGGATTATCCAGGCAAAGAAGACGACGTAAGTATAGCGTCGTCGTCGCCGTAGACCATGGACGCTCAGCAATGCCAGCAGAGGCGAGACGGCTTGCTCCGACGGCCGCCGCGCGAGTACGATTCCCGCCCCCCGACGGTCTTGGATCGTACGCGGGGCACCACACAGCACCGAGCACCGCGCTGGATGATCGACGCCGCTTGCCATCGCCGCCGTCTGCCGAACGCCGCTGCGCGCGAGTCGCGCTGCGCGAAGCGGCTGGCATTTGTTTGCTTGGCATCGCTCTGCTTCAGTAGCGGCTGTTGTTTTTGGCGACAACAAAATCCGGTGACCGAGTCGCTCGTCACCAGTCGCCAGTACGTGCAACAAGGGGTGAACGCGCTCGAACGCCAGGACTTGGACGAGGCCGAGCGGTTGCTCGGGCAGGCGGTGCGAGCCTGCCCCGACGATGCCGAGGCGCATTGCCGATACGGCGAAGTGCTCTGGCAGCGCGGGCGGCGCGAAGAGTCGTTGAAGCAACTGGCCACGGCGATCGAGCAAGACCCGAATGACGCGGAGATTCTGATTCGGGCCGGCGAGTTGCATCGCCAAGCCGGTCAGTTGCCGCAGGCGTTGAGCTACGTTGAAAAAGCAATCGACGTCGATCCAAAGTCGGCGGACGCATGGCTACTGCGCGGTCGGGTCTTGCAACAGTCGGGCAAGCCGCGACCTGCGCTGGCCGACGTGCAGCGTTGTTTGCATTACGATCCGCGACGGCGCGAGGCGTTGCGACTGACGGCCGATTTGTATCGTGAGCTGGGCGAGCCGAATCGGTCGTTGGTTAGCTTGCAGGCGTTGGCCGATACCTATTCGCCGGGCGAAGAACCGCAGCAAATCTTTATCGACGAAGGGCTCGCCTACGCCGCGCTAGATCGGCACGTCGATGCCGCGCGGGTCTTGCAGCAAGCGAAACGTTGCGGCCCGCCGACGCCTGAGTTGTTGCTGTTGGTGTGCGAGGCGGAAAGTGCGGCGGGGAATCCGACGGCGGCTTGTCGTGCGGCCGAGCAGGCGCTCGCTCTGGCTCCGGCCGATCCGCGTTGCCGGGAACTGCTGCAACGCACGGCCGCCGCGATGCCGGTCGCCGGCTCGGGAACGTTGCGTCGCTAACGCAGCCCGTCCGATCGTAACGGCGGTGCCGATCTTGCCGTGGCGGTTGGCAGCACGTTTTGCGTGCGATAGCGATCATGCCGCGTTGCCGACGATCATTGAATTTGCCTGACTCTTCAGGCGATCTAAGGTTTAACGAGGGCGACGTTGCCCCCGTCTTGGCCTGGGAGCGTGTGCGTCATGTCGCAAGATCTAGAATTCGAATCGCCGGCTGCGTTTCCCGACCGTCGCGCCGTTCCCCCCGCCGATCGGCCGGTCGTCGAACGCCGTCAGTTCGCCGACGGCTTGGATCTCCTCTCGGCCGAAGCCCGGGAGTTGGCCGTCGCCGTCGACAACTACAAGCGAGCCCATCGCCGCCGCTTCATCACGCACGAAGAGATGGTCGGCGTGATCAAATCGCTCGGCTACCACAAGTAGTTGACGGTTGACTGAGGGCAGTTGACAGACAGGCGAGCCGCGGGCGCAAGCCCGCGGGTTTCTGTAGACGCCGCTCGTCGTCGTGACTCGACGCACCACGTTGCCGCTCCCTAAGTCTCTTCCGTACCGCTCGTCGTTCGTCCCGTGGCGACGTCGAATTCATAGACGGCCGGAATGAGCAGCGCTGCGGTCGCGAAACCATAGGCTCCCGCCGTCGCCAAGAGCGACGCCAACGGCGATTGGACCAAGAAACTGGTGATCGCGTAGAACGTCGAGAGCGGCAACAAGAACGACGCTAGCGTGATCGCGGGGGACGGATTGCGGCGTCCGAGCGCGACGTAGAGCCCCACGCCGCCGCCGACGATCGTCGCCAGAAACGGCTGCAGCTGCGCTTGAAACGAACCGCTGAAGGCGACCATGATGCGCATGCTCACGGCAATGCCGACGACGAGAAAGAAGATCGTGCCGAGGCTGACCGCGGCGGCCCGGCGCGACTCTGCATCGTTCAGCCCGACGTGCAGACCGAGCATCATCGCGAACGCGGCGGCCGAAAGCCAGCCGCCGGCCAACAGCACGGCCGACTCGCCCGACGCGGCCCGCGTGTACCACAGCAGTCCGCACAAAACGAGCGGCAGCAGCAGCGCTTCCTTCGCGTTGTAAACGATGCCGCCGAGCTTGCCGAAGATGAATTCTTTTGCCGTCAGATCGGTGACGAGCAGTAGATCGAGAGCCCGCGCGTCGCGCTCCGACGTGACGGACGTAACCGCCTGCATGTTGATGAGCAACGCGGCGACGATCGCCGGCAGGACGACGAGCGGCACGACGTCGTCGCTCGACGGCGTGCGCTCTTTGGCACTTTCCAAGAGCGTCCAGCCGGCGGCGGCGCAGAGCAACGTGAAGACGATGCGAATGAAAATCACCTTGCGACCGTACGCCCAGGTCCGCACTTCGCGCCACAGGATCGGATTGTTGCCGACGGCGCGAGTTGCGCGGAGTCCGCGTCCGGCGACGGCCGTGTTCGGCGATCGTTCGCCGATTTTTGCGAGGCTCCAGGTATGCGGGACGGCGGCTTGCGACGATTCGCTCGCGGCGACCCGCGGCAGGATTTCGCGCGTCGGGTTCCACACCCGCACACGCAAGATAGCGATCAGATTGAGCAAGAACGCCAGTCCGACGGCGACGGCGGAGTACGCACCCGCGGGAGACGTGAAGGGCCCGAGGGCGAACTGATCGTCGCTCGCGGGCCGCATCGTCGCGAGCACCGCATGCCATGGGCTGGCCGCGACAGACCACGACGTCGCGTCGCGCCCGAGCAGCGTTTCGCCGAACAGGCCGCGGTCGACCGCTTCCCATACGCCGGTCCAAACGACGATCGCCAACACCGTCGCCGCCAACGTTTGAAAAGTTCGCTCGCGCCAGAGGGCGACCGTCGACCCGAGACTGCCGGCCGCCAACATCGCGGCGGCGGCGATGATCAGCACGTCGAGCGTTTGCCTTCGCCCGACGCCGCCCAAGAGCGCCGTCAGCGCAAAGACCGGCGCGACGGCCAGCAGCAGATGCGCCGTCCCCAGCATGCCTGCCGCCAATTTGCCGAGCACGAGTTGGCTATTGGAAAGATTCGTCAGCAGCAGCAGGTCGAAGGTCTTACGATCTTTTTCGTGCGCCGTGGCGGCCGCAGTCGACAGAGCGGCGAAGAAGACGACGGCCGTCAGTACGAGCGGGGCGAGGACCTGGAAGACGATCGAGCCGAAGCGAGCAAAGTCGCCGACGTTGCGAACGACTTGCGTGCCGGCCAGCACTTGCCACGCCGTACTCAGCAAGACGAGCAAGGCGACGACCACGGCCCCGCGCGCGAAGAACGTTCGGCCGCGGCGCGGCAACGTCATCCATTCGCGAGTAAAGACCGGACCGACGAACACGAGTGAAGGGGGATCCGAAGTCGGCGGGGCAAGGGGCGACGCCGTCGCCATGATACGCGGCAAGCTGCGCCGCGAAAACCGCCCGCACGGTGAGCAATAAAAAAGGTCATGGCAATCCGGTCCGTCGGGTTGCCATGACCTCTATCCTGAAACGTGGCGGTTGCCCGCCCCGTCTTCCCGGCTCGTGCTATTTATACTATCGGATACGACGCCCCTCGCTCTTCAATCGATTCGAGCGATTAACCCGACCGAAACCGGCGGCAAACCGAAAGCTCACGAGAATGAAATGGGACGAGAATCGCGGCGGCAGGAGACCGCAGGCGAAATAACGACGGTGGGAGCAAATTCACCGGGAGGGCGAAGCTCCTGCTGAGCCGCCCCCACCGCGACCAACGGTCGCGGCTTTATGACAGCCTACGGTTAGTAGATCGCCGGATGCTTCGGGCCGCACGTCATGCAGGGATCGCACGTCGGCGCGCAGGAAGGAGCACACGACGGTCCGCACGGCGCAGCGACCGGTCCGCAGCCGCTCAGCATTCCGCCGGGATGGCAGCAGGCCGATTTCCAACTGAGCCAGCCCGGCAACTTGCAGCAAGTGCCCCCTTGCACGAACGGGGCGGGAGCGTGATAGCCGGCGCTGTAACCGACGCCGAGCTGTCGGCAGCAATCGCCGGCCGCCGCTTCGCGCAGCGCGACGAGTGCCAACGTGAGCAAACCGAACGCGAACACAAGACGACGAATTCGACGTTCGTTCACGATCCATACTCCGTTAGACGCGGTGAGCGAAAAAGATTCTCACCACACGGAGTATCGACCGGGCCGAAACCCGATCGTCACGGAAGCTGCGAGTGCCGGCACGACCCGCAAGAGCGGACCGCACGATCGTTATGGACGGTAAAGGTTAGCAACGGGAAGAAGGTGTTAGGTTCGAGCAGAGCGGACGAACTGTTCCTTCGCCTCAAACCTCAAGCCTCGCACCTCCAACCTTCTGCTATCCCGCCGCCTGTCCGACCGTGTGCACGCGAACCATGTTGTGCCCCTTCGATGCCAGGCCGATCCCCGCGACGAGGACGACATGGTCCCCCGCTTGCAGGCTGCCGTTATCGACGCCCCATTTCTCGACGTACTGTATCAGCTCGATGCTGTCGGTCGTCGGGGCGTCGACCATCGGAACGACGCCCCAGATGAGGCACATCTGCCGTACGGTCGCTTCGCGATTGCTCACGCCGATGATCGGCACGAGCGTTCGATGCTTCGAGAGCGACAGGGCCGTGACGCCGCTGTTGCTGACGACGACCAGCATTTTGGCGTCGAGATTGCGCGCGATTCCTGCCGCCCCTTCGACCACGCCTTGCGTAATCGGCAGCAGCCCTTCGGGCAAAATGTCCGACGACGGTGCGGGGGGCCGATCCGCGAACAACGGCTCGGTCGCCAGCGCAATGCGGTTCATCATTTCGACCGCGGCGGTCGGATAATCGCCGACGGCCGTTTCGCCTGAAAGCATGCAGGCATCGCAACCGTCGAGAATCGCGTTGGCCACGTCGGTCACTTCCGCGCGGGTCGGCCGCGACGAATGCTGCATGCTGTCGAGCATCTGCGTCGCCACAATTACCGGCTTCTGGTAACGATGACACATCGCAATGATCTGCTTCTGCACGACCGGCATGCGTGCGACGTCGATCTCGACGCCCAAGTCGCCGCGAGCGACCATGATGCCGTCGGCTGCAGCGACGATCGCTTCCAGGTGGTCGAGCGCTTCTTGCTTTTCTATCTTCGCAATCACTTTCGCCTGCGAGCGGTGATAGCCGACGAGCCATTTCAACTCGTTCACTTCTTTCGGCGAGCGAACGAAGCTGAGGCTGACATAATCGATGCCGTGCGTAGCGGCCCAGGCGGCGTGTTCCTTGTCGTCGTCGCTCATGGCGGGCAGACTGATCTTCACGCCCGGCAGGTTCACCCCTTGGCGACTCCGGATGAGACCGCCTTGAATGCAGCGGCACCGTGCGCCGCCGCGGATCTTTTCTTCGACGAGCATCGTCACCGTGCCGTCGGCCAACATCACGCGATCGCCGACTGCGATTTCGTCGATCAAAAGTTTGTAATTGCAGGTGAGATGCCGCGGCTCTTGCGACGTTTCACCGCGAATGAAATGGAACTCGTCGCCGATGACGCACTCGATCGAACCGCCGGGAATTTCGCCGAGCCGAATCTTCGGGCCGGCTAAGTCGACGAGGACGCCGATCGGATGCCGCTTTGCTTCGCTTAGCTTCCGAATTCGGCCGAGCACCTCTTCGTGCTGCGCGAGTTCACCGTGGGCCATGTTCAAACGAAAGACGTCGACTCCGGAGTCGATCAGCGCCGCCAGTTGATGCTCCTCGCGACAAGCCGGTCCGACCGTCGCCACGATCTTGGTTTGTGCACGCTGACGTCGGGCCCGTTCGGCATTCATCGGCTTCTCCCTCAAAGGTGCCGTCGATCGCAGCGACTTACGCCGTCGACGGACTCGGAACTATACTGTACCGCTTAGCATTTGAAGTTGACGAGTCCCCTTATTCCAAAGCAATTCGTTACAATCCCACCCATGGACGGAACTGAAGAAAAAGTAAATCTCCGACTAACACGGCGGCCGTGGTTTATCGCGGCGATGTTGCTGCCGGCGACGCTCGTTTTGGCGGTCGTGCTCTGGCGTCAGTTCGGCCCCGGTTTGCCGCAGATCACGCCCGACGATCTGGCGCAAGCCCGCGCTCGCTGGCAGGCGAATCCGGTGAGCGATTACGATCTGACGGTCGTTCTCAACGGCCGACAGACGGGCGAACTCAAAGTGGAAGTCCGCAACGGCGAACCGGTGAGCATGACGCGCGACGGTACGCCGATGAAACAAGAACGAACATGGCGTCCCTGGACCGTGCCGGGCATGTTCGAGACGATCGAGACCGATTTTGAAAACGCGGCGCGACCGGCGGAGAAATTCGGCTCGGCCGACGTACAAGTCGTGATCCGCGCGAAGTTCGACGAGTCGCACGGTTTCCCGGTGCGCTATCTGCATCAGATCTACGGTCGGCTCGACGACCTGACTTGGCGAGTGACCGAGTTTGCGCCCCGCGAACGAGCTGCGGGCCTGCTTGTGCCGAAATCGGGCGAATAACCGACAATAATCGGGCCCGACAAAACGTCGAATTAAGTGAGCTGCATCACTTCCGGAGACTGCATCATGAAGAACGCTCGCCTTGGATTCGCTTGGGTGCTAGTTGTCTTGCTGATGGCCATTAGCGTTTCGACAGCCGACGTCTCGGCCGCCGAAGCTCGTCGCCCGAATATTATCCTAATTCTGGCCGACGACTATGGGATACCCGGCGTCGGTTGCTACGGCGGGATTTACAAGACGCCGCATCTCGACGCGCTGGCCGCCGACGGCCTGCGATTCACCCATGCTTACTCGATGCCGCTCTGCGCACCGACGCGGGGCGTCGTCCTGTCCGGTCGCTATCCGTTTCGCAACGGCGTGCGCGACAACGGCGGCGGAGGCAATTACAAGCCGACCGATTCGCCGAGCATTGCCGCCATGCTTAAGTCGGCGGGCTATGCCACGGCCGTCGCCGGAAAGTGGCGGCAACTGAGTTATCTCAAAACACCAGACGATGCGCGAGCCTGGGGTTTCGACGAGTTCATGATCTGGGACGTCAGCGTGAATCCAAAAGGCGAGCGCTATTGGGATCCCGCCTATAACCACAACGGCAAGCCGGTCGACGCCGGAGATAAGTACGGGCCCGATCTGTTGCACGATTTCGTCGTCGACTTCATCGAGCGACATCGAGACGAGCCGTTTTTCGTCTACTACCCGACGCCGCTCGTGCACAGTCCGCTGTTGCACACGCCCGACAGCGGGAAGCAGGGAGGCAATCGTTACGCCGACAACGTGGCGTATCTCGACAAACTCGTCGGCAAGTTGGCGACGGAGCTGGATCGCTTGAAGCTGCGCGAGAACACAATGCTTGTCTTCGTCGGCGACAACGGCAGCACCGGCGATGCGAACAACAAGATCGACGGCAAAGTCATCGACGGCGCGAAGGGCTCGATGTTGGAAGGCGGAAGCCGCGTGCCGCTGATCGTCCACTGGAAAGGGACGACGCCGCAGGGCAAGGTGATCGACGACCCCGTCGACGTGAGCGATTTCTACGCCACGTTCGCCGAGGCTGCCGGGGCGAAATTACCTGCCGATGTGAAGTTCGACGGCCATAGCTTCGCGCCCCAACTACGCGGCGAAACCGGAACCCCGCGGAGCACCGCCTTCGTTCAACTCGGCGACCAATGGTTCGTGCGGAGCAAATCCTGGAAGCTCGATCAGGCAGGCACGCTCTATTCCATGAAGAACGCGCCGTATGAGCAGATCGCCGTCGCGGCCGATTCCCAAGACCCGGCGGCGGCCGCGGCTCGCCAAGAATTGCAGGCGGCACTCGACGAAGTCGGCCCCTCGGCTGCTAAATCGAAAGCCGGCGACGCGAAGCCGAAGAAAAAGGGACGCCGGGCTGCGAAGCCGGCTCCCTAACGAGGCCGGCAGAGCGACGCCGGACAGCGTAGACTTTGCGGCATGAGTTATTGGACCGGCAAAACTGCGATCGTCACGGGTGCCTCGGGGGGCCTCGGCTTCCATCTCGCGCAAACCCTTGTGCAAGCGGGAGCGAACGTCGTGCTCGCCGCACGGACGCAGTCGACGCTTGAAGCCGCCGTCGCGAAACTTGCAGGGCTGCAGGGCCGTGCCATCCCGATCGTCTGCGACGTCACCCGCGATGCCGATGTCGCCGCGCTCGTCGAGCAGACCGTTGCCCAATTCGGCCGGATCGATCTACTGATTAACAACGCCGGCCTCTCGGTTCGCCAAGCGATTCTTGACACGACCCCCGCTGACTTTCAGCAGTTGCTCGAACTCAATCTTTTGGCGACCGTCCGTTGCACCCTCGCCGCCGCGCCGCACTTGCTCGCCGCGCGCGGGCACTTGGTCAACATCGGCTCCCTCTCCGGCAAGAGCGCC
>CAMCTH010000144.1 GCA_945877965.1 Planctomicrobium piriforme
AAGGCCTGCTCGCCGGCAAGCTCTGGAGGAATCATCAGTTCGACCCGCGCGACGGACGCGCGAAGTACCCGATGTTCGTCGGCGAAGAATGGACGAAGTCGCAAGACTTTCTCGACGAGCTTCGCCCGATCGCCGCCGCGGCGAAACGAACCGTCGCCGAGTTGGCGATCGCGTGGGTCATCTCGCGACCGGGCATCACGACCGCACTCGTCGGCGCGAAACGCCCCGACCAAATCCGCGAAAACGCCCCAGCCGCAACCTGGCAACTCAGCGACGCCGAAAAGTCCGCGATCGAAGCCGCTTTCCAACGCCGCGGCCCGGCTGCCTCACGCGGCCCGGTTTAAGCATTTAAAATTGAACTTGATATTCATGATTAATTCTGAGACGAGAAAATACATCGATACCCTGTCCGACGACGCACTTGTCGCCTATGTAGTGGCAGGGACAGAGTCCTATCAGCAAGACGCGATCGAATACGCTGCACAGGTACTCAATGCTCGTAATCTCCCTACAGAACGGCGATCTGATCTAGAGACGATCGCACGTTCGACCGCCGCAAAAAAGGAAGCTTACCGACAAGAAGGACTCGGTGCTTTTGGGAAAGCGGTTTCGTTCCTCGGAGGACTAAGCGTCTTCGGATTTGTGTTGATCTTTGCCGCGGCTGGAATTCGTTATCGCTTGCACGGCAGAACTGGAAAGATCGAAGACATGTGGCGGTACTATTTTCGCGGTCTAACAATTCCCTTAGCGCTCGGCATGATTCAACTAGTACTGGTACTAATTGCATACTTTGCACGACACTAACTGACAACCAATGAATTGAATGGTCATGTCACCCGTTCCGGATGCGTCAATATCTCTTTGACCACGCGGCACGGTTGGCTGTCGATCAGTGAACCCTCGCCGTTCGGGCGGCGGAAGGCGAGTTCTTGGTGATCGATGCCGAACAAGTGCAGCAGCGTCGCGTGATAGTCGCTGTGCGTCACGACGTTGTCGACTGCCTTGTGGCCGAACTCGTCGGTCGCGCCGTGAACGTGCCCGGCCTTGAGACCGCCGCCGGCCATCCAGATTGAAAAACCGTGCGTGTTGTGATCGCGACCGACGGCCGTCGCCGCGCGCTGCACGGTCGGCAGGCGTCCCATTTCGCCGCCCCATTGCACGAGCGTCGTGTCCAACATGCCGCGCGCCTTCAGGTCTTGAATCAGCGCCGCAGCCGGTTGATCGACCGCCTTACAACGCTCCGGCAGGCCGGCCAGGATGCGCGAGTGGTTGTCCCACATTTGATTCGCGCTGCAAATCTGTACGAACCGCACGCCGCGCTCGACTAACCGTCGCGCGATCAACGCCCGCGTGCCGTAGTCGCGGGTCAACGGTTGATCGATGCCGTATAACTTGTGCGTTGCGGCCGTCTCGCGCGAGATATCAAGAGCTTCTTTCGCCGCCAACTGCATCTTCGCGGCCAGTTCATAGCCCGCGATCCGCGCCGAGAGATCGTGCTCACCCGGTCGCTGGGCCAAGTGTTCGCGATTCAACTGATCGAGGTACGACAAGAAGTTCTGCTGCGGCTTACCTTGCAAATGCGGAGGCGGATCGAGGTTCAAGATCCGCGGCTCGCGCGGACGAATGACCGTCCCTTGAAACAGCGACGGCAAGAAACCATTGGCCCAATTGTTCACGCCATCGACCGGCAGCGAAGCGGGATCAGTGAGCACCAAGTAAGCCGGCAATTCGCGACTCTCGGTCCCTAGACCGTACGCAACCCATGAGCCGAGCGAAGGCCGACCCGGCAAAATGCCGCCGCAGTTCAGCGCACGAATCCCCTGCACATGGTTATTCACGCCGCTCTTCATCGAGCGGACCAGTGTGATGTCGTCGGCCACGTTGCCGAGGTGCGGCAGCAGTTCGCTCAGTTCCATGCCGCACTGACCGTGCTTCGAGAACTTCCAAGGCGACTTCATCAGCGTGCCGTCGGTCTGCGCCGGGCTATCGTACTTGATGTCGTCGCCGGGAATTTTTTTTCCGTCCCATTTGTCGAGCACCGGCTTGGGCTCGAACAGATCCATGTGGCTCGGCCCGCCCTGCATGAAGAACGAGATCATGGCTCGCGCTTGCGGCGGATGCTGCGTCGGCTTCGGCAGCACGTCGAACGTAGGCCGTTCGAGATCGGGCTTCTCGCCGGCCGCAAAGGCGCGGCTGCCGAGCACGCCGTCGTCCTTCATCAGGCAAGCGAGCGCAACGCCGCCGAGCCCCATCGCCTGCGAAGCGAGAAAGTGACGACGCGAAGCGGTGATTGTTTGGTCGTTCATTATTTCAAACTCTGAGAGATCGGATTCGTCCGCAGATTACGCAGATTTCACAGATTTGAAGGTGAGAATCAGAGCTTCACTATTTGCGATCTGAAATCTCAAATCTCAAACAACTTATTTCTAATTCTGACTCTCTCTTCCCATCTGCGAAATCGGCGCAATCTGCGGACGCCTGTATTTAGTCGATGTACAAAAACGCATTCGCACTCAGCAGCGACTGGCAAAACGATGCGAGTCCGAGCAACTCCGGAGTCGGCGGCACCGGCGGCGGCGTCTTCGGTGCAGGTGCGTTCGCCGCCGGTTTCGGCGTCGGATTCTTCTTCGCAGCCTCATCAAAGACGGCGATTTGCGTCGTGACGAACTGGCTCGCGGCGGCGACTTGTTCGTTGCTCGGATCGACTCCGAACGCCGACTGCCAGGCGAGGCGAACTTGTTTCGCGCGATCCTGGCCGGCTTCTTTCGCCACGCGGGCTGCGAAAACCTCGGATTGCTTCGTCACGAAATCGCTGTTCATCAGCAGCAGCGATTGGGGCGTGACGGTCGAACTCGTGCGGCACTCGCAATTCGGCGTCATTTCCGGAGCGTCGAACGTTTCCAACATGCCGAGCGGCAGCGAGCGGCGAGCTTGAATGTAAACACTGCGGCGAAACGCTTCGTCGCCGACGGAACCGATCGGCGACAAAAATCGGCCCGCCCCGTCGCGCGTGTCGATGCCGAGAATGACTTGCCCCGTCTCGTTCGGCGTGACCGGCACGGCCGGCCCGAACTGCTTGCGATTCAGATTGCCCGCAACCGCCAGGACCGCATCGCGCAACGTCTCGGCCTCGAGTCGTCGCACCGACATTCGGCCCAGCAGCACATTGTCGGGATCGACGGCGTCGAGCGCATCCGTCCGCCGCGACGACTGCCGATACGCGGTCGACATCAGCACCTGCTTGTGAAACGGCTTGAGTCGCCAATCGTTCCGCATGAAATCGTCGGCCAGCCAGTCGAGCAACTCCGGATGCGACGGCTTCTCGCCGAGGAACCCAAAATCACCGGGCGTGCTCACGATGCCTCGCCCAAAATGATGCAGCCAGAAGCGATTCACCAACACCCGAGCGACCAGCGGATGCTTGCCGCTCGTTAGATGCTGGGCATAGGTCAGCCGTCGCCCGGTCGTCGGCAGCTTCGGATCGTCGACCGGCACCGGCTCGGCCGCGAACGACGTGAGAATCGTCAACTCGGCCGGTTTCACTTCGTCGCGCGGCTGCGTGTGGTCGCCGCGATAGAACAACTTCGTGACGGCATTCTTGCCCGGCACTTCGGTCAGCGCGTGAATGAACTCTTCGGGCGGTGCGATCTTAGAACGATCCGATTTGAGCTTCGCTAAAACGACGTCATGCTTTTCGATCGTCTCGGCGTAGCGTTTCGGATCGTGTTTCTTCACCGCCTCGGGCGTGTACGTCAGGGCTGGGTATTTTTTGTAGACGTCGGCCTGCTCCATCGTCCGTCGCGTCGGCTGGATCGTGCGCCCCTTGCGGGCCGTCGCTTGCAGTTCTTTCGGCAGCTTGGCGAGTTCGAGCTCAAACACCTCGTCGATCAATTTCTGATTCGCCGCGTTGCGTTCGAGTTGGATCTTGGCGATCGCCGCGTCGGCCGCTTTGATCTGCTTGTTTTGCTCGGCCGTGCGGTTCGAGATGAGTCGCGATTGCGATTGCCGCCAGGCGAGCGGATCGTACGCCGGTTCGAACAGCGCGCGGAAGGCGTAATAGTCGGCCTGCGGAATCGGGTCGTAGCGGTGACTGTGACATTGCGCGCAACCGACCGACAGGCCGAGCAGCGAGGTCGACACGATCTTGACCGTTTCAACCAGCACATCGTTGCGAGCCAGCGGCTGATCAACCGAAGTATCGCTCGTGCCGTCGGGTCCCATCCGCAAAAAGCCGGTCGCAATCAAGCGATCCAACTCGGCGCCGGTCTTGCCGTTGTAAGGGAGGGAGACCAATTCATCGCCGGCCAACTGCTCGACGATGAACTCGTTCCAAGGTTTGTCGTCGTTGAACGAGCGAATCACATAGTCGCGATACTTGTACACATGCTTGCGAACGGGGTCGAGCGGCGTGTAGCCGTCGCTATCGGCATAGCCTGCGACGTCCAACCAGTGCCGACCCCAGCGCTCGCCGTAATGCGGCGAGGCGAGCAGCTTGTCGACCAGTTTTTCGTAAGCCTGCGGCGATTTGTCCTTCACGAACGCTGCGACTTCGGCCGGCGTCGGCGGGAGGCCGAGCAGATCGAAGTACAAGCGGCGAATGAGCGTCGCGGCGTCGGCCTGCAGCGAGAAGCCGAGGTTTTTCTGTTCGAGTTCGGCCAACAAAAAGGCGTCGATCGGCGTCGCGACCCGCGCGGCGTCGCGGACTTTCGGCAGCGGCGGGCGAACGATCGGCTGAAACGACCAGAAGGCGCGATCGTCGTCGGTGATTTCGGAGATCGTCTCCGGTTCGGGCTTGAGCGTCTTGGCCCCTTGGTCGATCCAACGAGCGATCGTCGCAATCTCGGTCGGGCTCAGCTTCTTTTCGCCCGGCGGCATTTCTTGCGATTCGATCCGCTCAAACAGGAAGCTCTTTTTGTGATCACCGGCCGTGAACGCCGGGCCCGATTCGCCCCCTTTGCTCAGCAACCGCACCAAACGGACGTCGAGCCCGCCTTGCACATCGCCCGCCTCGCCGTGGCAATGAAAGCAATGGGCCTTAAAAATCGGCCGCACGTGCGTCTCGAAAACAATCGGCCCTTCGAGCGCAGCCGGTTTCTTGGCCGACGCACTATTCGGGGCGAGTAACAGTGCGGCCGCAAACAACAGCAGGGAATACGACGTAGCACGAAGCATAGGCGTTGCGTCGATCGGTAAAGGCGGGAAGCAAACGGTCGGCGGGAAAACGATCGCGGGCAGTGAATTCATTATCGTCACTTCGCGGCCGACCTGC
Organism: Planctomicrobium piriforme; assembly: GCA_945877965.1. Lineage (GTDB taxonomy): Bacteria > Planctomycetota > Planctomycetia > Pirellulales > PNKZ01 > CAMCTH01. Next base: position 5,270 of record CAMCTH010000144.1, read on the forward strand.
AATGCAATCCCTTGGGACGACCGCAGGTTACGCCGATTGCGGACCATGGTTTTTGCAAGCCGTTTGACCCGCTTGAATCGTGAGCTATCTTTCCGGGGCACGCTACGTAAACCGGGTGCTCGATGAGGGATGTATGAATCGTATCGAGCGTTCGGGTCGACGGATTTTGGGTTCGTGTCTGCTCGCAGCCGCCACATCGGCATCGTCGCTGCAAGCGGCCGAACCGGCCGTCGGAACCGCAAAAATATCGGGGCCTGCCGCGTCTTCTAGTGCCGCGGCTTCGGTCTCCGATCCGTTTACCGGAACACAGCCCATACCGACGCCGATCGTGACTTACTCCGGTCGGTTGAGTGAGCCGACACCGGCAGCTCCGTCGGGACTTACGTCGCTGTCGCCGCCGAGCACAGCGCCATTTACGGCGCCATTCACGCCGCCGGTGACGAACATTCCGCCACCGACGCACGTCATCGGAGCCGGTCCGCTCGTTCCGGTGAATCTAGCGAATCCAACGCCGCCGAACTCGGCGACTTCGGACTCGACGATCGACTCGGCAAAGTCGGGTTTATCGCCGCTCACGTCGGATCGACCTGACGAATCGAAGCATAACAAGTCGGTTGCAACAGAATCGGCCGCGCTCACGCCGATTCGGCCGGCCACGATCTCACGCGACAGCGTGACTTCGCCGGACAATGCAACTTCATCGGAAAACGCGAAGCCACAAAGCTCGACGAAGGAAAAAGCCAAAACGGTCGCGGTGAAAAAATCGCCTGCGAAACCGAAGCCCGTCGAGAAACCGACGGAACAAATCGCGCCGGCCGTCAACTTTTCATTCCCGCAGCCGGTGATTCCGTTGGAATCGATGCTCCGCCGCTGGTTCAAGTGGCCGACGCAGCGCAGCTAGATCGGCGATCGACTCTCACAAGATTTTTTTGTGAGCGAGATTTTTTCTCGCGGACCGACGCGACTTACTTCGCCAGCGCCTTTTTGACGCCCGCGGCGCCGCGAGCCGCTTTCAAGCAAGTGTTGCGAAAACCTTCGGGATGCGGCACGCCCGTGAGGCGGAAGGTTTCGACGTTGCCGTTGTAGAACACCAGATCGCCGCACGGGAACCACTCTTGGCCCGGCTGGACGACGGTTTCGACTCGATCGAAGTTCGCGAGCGCGACTTCCTTGTCGACTTTCCCTTTGAGGCCGACTTCTTTGACGACCCGGCGATTCGTCAAACGATAGCGGACGCAGCTCCACGGCAAAATGTTGAGCGCGAAGATCAGCAGCGCCTGTGGGATGCTGGCCAAGGCGATCAGATTGCCGATCGTCAGAATATTGCCGATGCCGGCGCGAATCGAATAGAGCCGACCGAGCGTCTGCCCAAACGGCGTGGCCCCCATCGAGGGCCAGGTCGTCATGATCGTGGTTTCAACGGCGGCCGGCGGGGAAACGCCGGTGATGGCTTGCGACATGACAATCTGTTCCCCAAACGTAACTAAAGGAATGCAAAAAAGCGTATCAAAACCCATAGTCTTGCAACAGGGCTAATCCGTACTCGTGCTGCTGCCGACAAATCGTTCAATTTCCCTTGAGGTGGCGAGTACAGGCGACGCGTATCGCACAAAAGGCTCAGGGATTCGTGCTTTCGCCGCGAGTCGACTGAAAACGACTGGGCAATCCAACCCGCGCGTACTGAAGCAGATCATCGCCGTCGACTTGGATGATGATCGCATCCAACAACATTTCGGTACGCGTGACGGTTCGCGTCTCCCCATTCCCAATGATTATGCGAGACCCGACGGCATATTTGTTTACAAAGTACCTGGTTTTGGGTACGACGAATCCCGGGATGATTCTGGAAATGCCATGATCCCATTCGGCGTTGGTCGGAAAGAAATCGTCTGCCACGAGGTCATGCATCGGCAATGACTCGTCGTGCTCTAACGTGATTCGGGATGCGCTACATGACGTAACGCGCAACTCAGCCGGGCTTCTGCCGAAAACTTTGAACGTGATTAACGTCGTGCCGGCGTGTCGGGCATAAAGTGGAAAAACGGCCCTAGTTCCGTGAGGATCTAACGACGCAAAGCCGTCCTCATCTGATCCGTAAGAAATATAATTTCTCGCCATGAGCAGTTGGCGACCGCGAGCTTGAAATTGATACTCCAATTTAATTTCGTAGTAACCGGGCTGCGGCGTCTCTACCGCAACCGAGACCGGATCGTCCCCAATTTTGCATTGAACGCTCTCAATTGCACGAGGCAACGCTCTTTTTTTCCAAACGATCGTCGTCGGAGAAAGCAGGTCGGGATCCCAGCCGCGCAACAAGTCTTCGTAGAGCCAATAGTCCTGGCTAAGACACCAGGGCTGCCATCTCGGTGAATTAGAGTTTCGAGTCGTAATAATCAGATCGGCATCATGAAGCAGCGATTTCGATTGTTCACGCTTGCTTCCGAGAGCGTGGATCGCTGAATCAACTTTCCAAGCCGGGTTTTTGCGCCTTGTTGCGCTCCAGATTCCCCAATACTCCTCGAATTCATTCTTCGCCGTCGAAGTGCGAGCTTTTTCGATATAGCTCTTCCATTCCGTTTGCAAAAAGCCGCCTAATTCCGGAATGAAAAAGCGAGCAGAGTCGGCTCGGGCCGAAGTGAGTGTCGACCGATATTCGTGCCACATCGCACCTGCACAACCCGCCGACAAACCGAGCAGAGCCAATAAGGCGGCCCAAGAAAGCGCCTTAGTGTGTAAAGCGAACCTGCCCTGGACCGCGAGCCAGAGCAGTCGCATGATGCCGATGCCTGCCGTGGCGACAGCCCAACAATAGAAGCCAAAAAAATACTTTCCGATGTGGCCGCCTATTGACGCGATCACGCCGCCGGAAAACAGCGCGACACCGATCCAAACGAGTAGTACGTGTTCACGGCGCCGAGTCACCGCAGCTACGAGTGTCGCACCGAGAAGTACCACGAATGAGCGGATATTGGTGCCGGTAATGAGCTTCGGTGCGTCGCGAGGATCGAAGAATCGAGCGGCTTCACCATAGGCACCGAACATCCACCATTGATCGCGAGCCACGTCTTGGAAATTGTACCTCAGCATCTCAATCGGGTTACCGTGAGTAGCGGTGGTAAGCAAAATGAACCATGTGCAAGTTGCGGAAGCGACCAAAAGCAGTACGCCCCCGACGCGCAAAGTTCGGTTGAAATAGGCATCGCCTAAAGGCCACAGCGCAAATAGACACGCGGTTGATAGGGCATAGTCGTTTGACCACACCAGCAGAATGCCGACAGCTGATCCCGCCGCAATGAACCGCAGTGGCTGCGACGGCAAGCGGATGATGCAGCAGTAGTAAAACCAAACAATGAGATAGGGAGCCGCTGAACGTAACGGGCGCAGAGAAGGACCTGGCTCTGCTGCAAATTTCAAACAATTCGGCAATGAGTCGAATTCGAACAAGGCTTGCGGAACGATGAGCCCAACCGCACTGATAGCGAAAGAGACCACGGCGAATTGAGGGCGCCAAATCAGATGCCAAATCAAGGCAATCGCCGCCCAACTGAAAAGCATAGTCACACAGTTAGCAGCAAAAACAGAGGCGGCCATCGTTGCGCCGCCGATTTCGAAGAGCGGAAAAAGGACAAATAGCGGGCCGATCCCGAGGTAAGGAAAGAAGTCACGACCGGGAAACTGGCCTGCGTCGAGCCTATGGAGACCGCTTGCTGTTTGAAATGCCCCATCGATGTGAACCGTCGGAATATCAATCGCGATGGTAAGCGATCGGAAGAAAATCCAGAGAGTCCAAGAAATAACGATCCCGTAGCAAACAAGTCGCGACGAATTAGGGCGAACTCCCATCCTCCGTGAAAGTTGATCGTCTGCGGACTCAAACATTAAGGCACCCAGAATCAATATGAAAATTCAACGGCTGTAGTCTGCGAGGCCAAATTAATCCAGTCAAGGACTGGATCTAGCAGCTCTTTAGATCAGCTCCTGACCAACGAATCAGTCTTCGGTGCGATACCAACATCGAGGACCGTCCGTTAGTAGTTTC
>CAMCTH010000145.1 GCA_945877965.1 Planctomicrobium piriforme
CCGTTGACCGTTGCTCGAAGCACCGGGCACCGGAACCGGCGGCGGCGGAAGTTGAGCGAAGACAGGAACCGACGCCGCGACGAGACTGATGCAGGCCAGACACAAAGAACGAAGGGGGATCATAGCCGTGATCTCCGACTGAAATTAAATGAAGTTACGTCGTCAATCGACATACGGGCCTAAGATAGCTGGGCCGTTTCCGCTCGTCCAGCAAAGTCCCGCGACGCACACTTTCTTCTCGCTCATTTTTGCCTAACAATAGCGACGGCACGCTTCGCCCGTCGTCGATCGTTATCCCCATTCATCCACCTACGCACACGTTTCCCATGTCGAAACATCGCACCGAATATCGCTATGAGAAATTGACTTGGCCCGAAATCAACGACGCCGTCGACGACAACCAAGTCGTCCTCGTGCCGTGCGGGGCCGTCGAGCAACACGGCCCGCATCTGCCGTTGGACGTCGACTTGGTCTGCCCCTGCGGCATCGCGTCGGGCGCAGGGCGCGAGATTCCGGAGAAGCTAAAAATCCTGCCGGTCGTCGCCTACGGTTATACCGGGCACGTCATGGACTTTCCCGGCACGATCAATCAGCACTACCAGCACTTCATCGATCATGTGTTGGATATCACGAAGTCGCTCGCGTATCACGGCTTCAAAAAGATCGTGCTGCTCAACGGTCACGGCTCGAACATGCCGAACCTCGACCTCGTGGCGCGGCGCACGAACCTCGAAACCGACGCCGAATGCATTCTTGCAGCGTGGTGGAATCTGCTGACCGTCGACAAGACGTTCTTGCCCAAGTGGCGGCAGAGCAAGTTTCCCGGCGGCTGTGCGCATGCCTGCGAACTAGAAACGTCGCTCTATCTGCATCTCGACGGCGACAACGTCCGCAAGGACCTCATCAAAAGCGGCGTGATCAGTTTCAACGAAGAAGGAAGCCCGTTCAACTGGGTCGATCTGTTTGCAGCGGGCCCGGCGACGAACATCTCGTGGACCAGCAGCTACAGCCCAACCGGCGTCTTGGGCGAGGCCGAACTCGCGACGGCCGAGAAGGGGCGCGAAGCGTACGAAGAAGCGGTCAAGCAACTCGTCCGGTTCGTGTCGTGGTTCAAAGACCGACCGAAAGACCAGCGCCGCGACCTGCACCGCAAACCGCCGACTATGCCGATCCCGTGGGGACAGCAGTCGTTTGGCAAATGACGAATGCCTAATGTCGAATGACGAAGGCGCGATTCATCATCATTTGGTTTTGCGATCGCGCTCCATCCGATCGCGTAACTCGCGTACTCGCTCTTCGTCGATTTCGTCGCCGTGCTTTTCGAGCAGATAGTCGACGTCGACGATCGCTTCGTCGATCATGCCGCTTTGGTAACGGACCATGGCCCGCATCATGCGCCGCTCCATGTGTTCCGGAGCGAGGGCTAGAATCGCATCGAGATAGGCGGCGATTCGCGTCTTTGCCTTTTCTTCGACCGCTAAGTTCAGCAAGTTCTCGATCATTCGCAGCACGACGGCCCGCTTGGCCACCGGTTGCAGTTGCTCATACTCCGGCGTTCGGCCGGCGATCTCGACCGAGCGGGCGATTACTTGCTCTTCGGTCATCGTCGCGCCCCGTTCGAACGGATCGAGAAAGCGGCGGACTTGATTGTCGTCGCTCACGAGCGCGACCATGAAATGCCCCGGCACGCCGACTCCGGCCAGGGGCAAACCCAAGCGACGGCCGGCCTCGATATAGAGCACCGACAACGTAATCGGCAGCCCCTCGCGATCGTCGATCACTTCGTTGAGATAACTGTTCGAGCGACTGTAATAGTCGTGACGACTCCCGTGATAGCCGCTCTCGTCGAACAAATACTTGTTCAGCGCGGCCAGCTTCGCATCGTCGTCGGCCCCTTTCTTCAAACGACCGCGAACCTCCTCGGCCATCCGCGTCACTTCATCGAGATACGCCTCGACGTCGACCTCTTCGTTATCGAGCCGCGCGACGAGCAACGACGCCCGCAGCAAATCGATCTGATGATCGGGCTTCGCGAACAGCGCCGACAAGGCGTCGATCGTGCGACGGCGATGTAGGGCGTCGGCCAACGTGCGGAGTTGCGCGGCCTCGTAATCCAAACGCTTAGCTCGCTCGCGGAGCAGGGCGGCCCCGGCATCCGCTTCGCGTGCCAACGGCTCGATCAACGACGGCGACGCGGCCCCCGACTTCGGCAACGCCGCCTCCAACTTCGTCACGCCGGCCACCAACTTCGCCGACGGCGTCGGCTCGACGAGCTTCGCTGCGAACGCGAACTCTTTGAATTCCGCTTCGGTGTCGCGAAACTTCGCGAGGCCGATGCGAACGCCCTCCGGATGATTCATTTCATGTTCGAAGACCAGCGCGCCGTTCACATAGCAACGAACCTGATCCTTCTCGACCTGCACCTTCAAGCGGTTCCAATCACCCGGCCGATAGGCGTCGCTCGCCTTCTCGCCCAGCACATTCCAACTGTAGACGTCGGAGCCGTCGAAGCGAACGAGCCGCAACCGGCCGTTCGTCGGATAGAAACCGTAGTGCCGCACGTTGCCGTCGGAAGCGAAGGCGAGTCCCGCGGCTCCCGCTTCGTCGGCGAGCTTGACCGTGACGGCCAACTCGAACTTATCGACCGGCGGATCTTGCTTGGCCAGACAGAGCGAACGGCCGCCGAAGCCCGCCCCCGCGCCGGTCACTTGAATGCGGCCCGCTCGTTGTTTCCACTTGGAACCGAACAGCGGCTCCCACTTCCGCGGGTCGATCGCACCGATCGTCATCCATCGGTCGAGTTGGACGGTGTTCGGATTCGCCAGCAGCGGCTTCAAGGCGTTGATCTTCACCGCGAAGCCGAGGTTCTCCGTCACCAGCGACTTCATCGTCACTACGCCGAGCACGCGGCCCATGCGATCCAAGACCGGTCCGCCGCTGTTGCCCGGCTCGATCGGAATCGCAAGTTGAATCAGCGGCAAACCATCGATCTGTCGATTGCCCGAGATGACGCCCTTCACGACGCTGTGCTCCAACCCCTGCGGATTGCCGAGCGCGACGACTTCTTGCCCGAGCTCAACCGTATCGGAATCACCCAAGGGGAGGGCGGGCAGGTCCTGCGCTTCGACGCGGACGATCGCGAGATCGACGTCGCGCTCGGCCGCATGCACGGCGATCGGCGTCAGCTTCCGCCCATCCGAAGTTTCGACGACGAACGCGCGCCCTTCGCCGATCACATGCAAGTTCGTGACGATCAGGCCGCTCTTGTCGATGATGAAACCGGAGCCGAGTCCATCCTGGCGACCGTCGCGACCGGTGCCGCGAATGACGACGACCGATTTCATCGTCCGCTTGACGAGCGCCTCGATCGATTCTTCCGAAGCGCGGAGCGCGGAACTCGGAGCGCGGAGCGGTTTCGAGTCAGCGGGTTTTGAATCAGCCGGTTTCGCGACCGACGGCGGAGTGACTTTGGCCGGCTTCGGCAACTCCGCGCCCGGAGCACGTTGCTCCGCGCTCGTGATCGCCAAGATTAGATATAGGACAGCGACCGAGCTACGCAGAAGAATCGATCGTCGCACGTTGGCTTCTCCTCGGCAAAACGGTACGCTGGACGCCTTTCGTTGAGTGTAACTAACGCAACGCGACGACGATACGCAGTTTCGTCCGCCGGCGATTGCATGCGATTCCCCTTTCACTGCCGAACCCTCCGACAGGCGGCATTTAGAGAGCGACGACGACGATGCGGCACGTGGGATTTATCGGGCTCGGCACGATGGGGCGCCCGATGGCCAAGAACTTGCTCAAGGCGGGCTTTCAGCTCACTTTCTGTTCGCGGCGCGACGACGTCGCCGATGAATTTATCGCCGCCGGCGGTGCGCGAGTGGCCACGCCCGCCGACGTTGCGCGAGCCGCCGACGCCGTCATCACGATCGTCACGGCCGACGCGCAAGTTCGCGAAGTCATCTGCGGCGTGAACGGCGTGATCGCGGGAACGACGGCCGGCAAACTCGTCATCGATATGAGCACGATCGGACCGGCGACGGTGCGCGAGATCGGCGCGACGCTGGCCGCCAAGCAAGTCGGGTTTCTCGACGCACCCGTCTCGGGCGGACCGTGGGGTGCCGAGGCCGGGACGTTGGCGATCATGGCCGGCGGTGCGGCCGACGACTACGCGCGGGCCAAGCCCTTGTTCGAAGCGATGGGAAAGCACCTGTTTCATTGCGGGCCGCTCGGTTCGGGTCAAACGGTCAAGCTCGTCAACCAAATGGTCGGCGGCGGCATCATGACGTTGCTGGCCGAGGGACTCGTGCTGGCAAAGAAGGCCGGCGTCGATGTGCATCAACTCGTCGACGTGATGTCGGTCAGCAGTGCGAACTCATCGCTGCTCGAAGCCCGGGGCAGAAAGTTTCTGCTCGCCGATCAGTTCGTCCCCGGCTTCATGACCGAGTTGATGCGAAAAGACATGGCACTGGCCGTCTCGCTGGCCCAAACCTTGTGCGTGCCGACGCCGGTCGCGGCCGGAGCACTGCAACAATTCACGTCGGCGTTGAACCTCGGGCTCGGAGAGTTGGATTTCTCGTCGGTCGTCAAAGTGGCCGAAGCGGCGGCGGGCGTGAAGATCGCCGCGGTTAAATCATCCTAGATAAAACAACCCACCATGACTGCTCGCTATCTCGAACATCTCCGCAACGAACTTCACAACGTCCGCGAGGCCGGCCTGTACAAGGCCGAGCGAGTGCTGACGAGCACGCAGAATGCGTGGATTGAAACGACCGCCGGCAAGCGGGTCGTCAATCTGTGCGCCAACAACTATCTCGGTCTCGCTGATGATCCGCGCGTCGTCGCAGCAGCTCATGCCGCGCTCGATCGCTACGGCTTCGGCATGGCGAGCGTCCGTTTCATTTGCGGAACGCAAGAGGTGCACAAAGAGCTCGAAGCAAAACTCTCGGGCTTTCTAAAGACCGACGACACGATCCTGTACTCATCGTGCTTCGACGCCAACGGCGGCTTGTTCGAGACGCTGCTCGGAGCGGAGGATGCCGTCATCAGCGATGCGCTGAATCATGCGAGCATCATTGACGGCGTGCGGCTCTGCAAAGCCCAACGCTTTCGCTATGCGAACAACGACCTTCACGATCTCGAAAAGCAACTGCAGGCCGCCGCCGGTGCACGGTTTCGGATGATCGCGACCGACGGCGTCTTTTCGATGGACGGCGTGATCGCCGATCTCGCCGGAATTTGCGAGCTGGCCGACAAGTACGATGCCCTGGTGATGGTCGACGACTCGCATGCCGTCGGGTTCGTGGGGCCCGGCGGGCGCGGCACGCCGGCCCTGTGCGGCGTTGAATCACGCGTCGATGTGATCACCGGGACGCTCGGCAAGGCGCTCGGTGGGGCGGCCGGGGGTTACACGTCGGGCCGACGCGAGATCGTCGAGTGGCTGCGTCAACGTTCGCGCCCTTATCTCTTCTCGAACTCGCTGCCGCCGCCTGTCGCCGCGGCTTCGACCGCCGTACTCGAGTTACTCGGCAACGGCGACGGTCTGCGGATGCAACTCTATGACAACATGCAATTCTTCCGCACGGCCATGGAGCAACTCGGCTTCAAGCTGCTGGGACACGATCATGCGATCATCCCGGTCCTGCTCGGCGACGCGAAACTGGCCGGCCAGATGTCGGCCGCGCTGCTCGAAGAAGGGGTCTATGTGATCGGCTTCTCGTTCCCGGTCGTGCCACAGGGCCAGGCTCGGATTCGCACGCAGATGTCGGCCGCCCATTCGCGAGAAGACCTTGAGTTCGCCGTCGCCGCATTCGCGAAGGTCGGTCGCTCGCTCGGAATCATTTCTTAGTTAGAAAGACGGGTTACATGACGCGCACGATGAAAGCCCTGGTCAAAGCCAAGCGTGAGCCCGGCATGTGGATGGAGACGGTGCCGGTGCCGACGATCGGACCGAACGACATTCTAATCCGCATCAAGAAGACCGCCATCTGCGGGACCGACGTCCACATTTACAACTGGGACGAATGGTCGCAGAAGACCGTGCCGGTGCCGATGGTGACGGGTCACGAGTACGTCGGCGTGGTGGAAGAGAACGGCAGCGACGTCGCCGGATTGCAACCGGGCGATCGCGTGACGGGCGAGGGGCACATCACCTGCGGACATTGCCGCAACTGTCGCGCGGGACGTCGGCACCTTTGTCGAGCGACGATCGGCGTCGGCGTCAACCGTCCTGGCTGCTTCGGCGAGTTCCTGAGCTTGCCGGCGGGCAATGCGTTTAAGCTGCCGGATGAGATCCCCGACGAGTTGGCGGCGATCTTCGATCCGTTCGGCAACGCCACGCACACCGCGCTCTCGTTCGATCTCATCGGCGAAGACGTTTTGATTACCGGCGCGGGTCCGATCGGCATCATGGCGGCCGCCATCGCGCGGCACGTCGGGGCGCGGTACGTCGTCGTCACCGACGTCAACGAATATCGCTTGGCGCTGGCGCGCAAGATCGGTGCGACGTATGTGCTCAACCCCAAGGAAGAAACGCTCCAGCATGCGATGAAGAAACTCGGCATGACCGAAGGCTTCGACGTTGGCCTCGAAATGTCGGGCAACGCGCAGGCGTTTCAGAGCATGTTGGCAGGCATGAATCACGGCGGCCGCATTGCCGTGCTCGGCATCTTCCCCACGGCCGTCTCGCTCGATTTCGACCAGGTGATTTTTAAGGGCCTGCACCTCAAGGGGATCTACGGCCGGGAGATGTTCGAGACCTGGTACAAGATGACGACCATGCTCCAGAGCGGACTCGACATCTCGCAGGTGATCACCCACCGCTTTCCGATCGACCGCTTCCAAGAAGGGTTCGACGTGATGCGGTCTGGGCAGTCCGGGAAGGTGATCCTGGAGTGGTAGCGGGCCTTTAATCCCCCCAAAACCGACGGGGAGCCTCGGTTAGACAGATTCTCTCGGCGAGCCGGCGTAAACCCGTCGCGGCCGAATTCGCGGCAAATCTTGGGGCTTCTAACGCATGGGCGGCTGTTTCCGCAAAATTTCTTGACATAAAGGGGGACGAGGCATCTAATGGGAAGGACTGAGACTCAGTCTCATGCAGGTTCGTGAGTTACCCGCCTCGCATCCCGCCAATTCGACCAACTTTCCCGCCATGGTCGTCTTTTATAGCAACGAACGACACAGCTTCGCCTCGACGGTTCTCGAACCGCCGTGCACGTCGCATGGCGACGTTGCCCCCGGCGAGACGGTTGTTTGCCACTGTTTGCAGGTGACCGAGACGACGGTCGTGCGGGCCGTTCGTGAAGGCGGAGCCCGTTCGCTCTGCGAATTGGCGTGTCTTACGGGTGCCGGCGGCGGCTGCACCGCCTGCCACCGCCGCTTGCGTCATTACATCAACGAACGCAAGTCGGCGGCTACGGGCTATGTCGGCGACGGCACGGTTTCGCCGTCGACCGGTTTGGGTTCCTACGTCGGCTAAGTCCCGCAGCTTCTTTGCTGCGTGAACGCGGGCCTTCGCTCTGAACATTCGGCCTTAGTGGCCTTCTTCGTGTTCGCCCATCTGCGATTGCAGATAATTGGCCAGGCCGACTTCGCCGATCAGGCTCAATTGCGTTTCGAGCCAATCGACGTGCTCTTCGCTCTCGACGAGACTCTTGGCCATCAACTCGCGGGTGCCGCCGTCTTTGACCGAATTGCACAGGGCGACCCCTTCGTTGTAGGCCTTCACGCCCTTGGTCTCGAGCGCCAAGTCGAACTCGAACTGCTCCTTCACGTTTGTGCCGACGCGGATCACGTCGTAGCGAGCGATCTCGGGAACGCCTTCGAGGAACAGAATTCGATCGATGATCATGTCGGCATGCTTCATTTCGCCGATCGACTCGTGATAGTGCTTCATCCCGAGCTTCGTGAAGCCCCAGTTCTTGCACATCTTGGCTTGGACGAAGTACTGGTTGATCGCCGTCAGTTCGATGGTCAAAGCGCCGTTGAGCGCGTCGATGACTTGTTGGTTACCTTGCATGATGGATCTCCTCCGCTACCGAATAAACAAATGAATGGATGCTTCTTCGGCGATTCTAGGCATCGCTCTGCAACAACGTCCAGCCCGCGCCGACGTCGTCGACGCTGCCGTCGAGCAGTTGATACGACGTTACAATTCTTCACGCCGTAGAACGACGCCGAATAACGTGATTCGCGGCTGTTTCTGCGATATTGAGGCGCGCTGAGAGCGGCATTCAAGAATCCGCGTCGATTTCGGACGCTTTGCCGCCGCGTAGAAAAATCTAAAAAATCTTTAGCGGCTCACATCCAAGCAGACGACGGTGCCCGCTTCGCTCCGGCAATAGATCCGACCGTGCGAGAGGACGGGCATCGTCCAGGTGTGGCCGTCGAAGGCTTTCGTCCGCGCGATCTCCTCGAAGCCGCGCGGCGTCGCGTTGACGATCGACAAGTATCCTTCGTCCCCTTGGACGAGCAGTTTGCCGTCGGCCATCATCAACGCCCCGCACCCGAAACCGCGTTGCTCCCAAACTTTCTTGCCGGTCGCCAGTTCCAGGCAGATCAACTTGCACTGCCGCGCGTTGTGCGAGTTGCCGTCGATCGCGTAGAGATGCCCTTCGTGCAGCACCGGCGTGCACATATGCGTCGACAGCTCTTTGTTCCGATAGAGCGGTTCCAAGCGATCGTCGCGCAATTCGAGCAGCGCGCAGCCCGCGCCGTAGCCCGACGAAATGAAGTACGTGCGACCGCTGACGACCGGCGTCGTGGCCGTCGTCGAGTAATCGCTCGTCCAAGGATACGAAGCCACCGTCACCCCGTCGGCGGCGCGAAGCAGGTTCAGTGCCTCGTTCGTCACACCGGCCAGCAGCGTCGCCCCTTGCGGATTGCGAATCACGATCGGCGAGCCGTAGCCGGTCCGCTGTCGCTCAGCGCGCCAGACGACGTGTCCGGTCCCCTTATGAAACGCTGTCAGCCCGGCGACTTCGATCACTACCATGCCGTTGACGACGAGCGGCGACGACGTGAAGCCCCACTCGGGCGTCGGCACGTTCAAATCTTTGCTCAGATGCACGAGCCATCGGACCGTCCCTTTCGCTGCGTCGAAGCAATGGAAGTGTCCTTCTTTGCTCAGCGTGTAAACCTGCTCGCCGTCGATCGTCGGCGACGAGCCCGGCCCGCCGAGATGCAGATTGTCGACAAGGCCGCACTCGTACGAATGCTTCCAAAGTTCGCGCCCCGTGACGGCATCGAAGCAATAGACGGTCTCCTGCCCGCCTCGATTGCCGATCGTGTACGCTCGCC
>CAMCTH010000146.1 GCA_945877965.1 Planctomicrobium piriforme
CGACGGCGATGTTGTTGCGATTGCCGTTGTTGCGAAGTTGATTACTTGGCAACGCATTGCCCGGCAGTTGCGTTGCGTTCGGCTGCGTGACGTTCGGCAGCGACGGCGTGTTGCCGCCGACGGCCGGCGGATTCACGACGTTCGAACGCGGTTGGCCGAGGGGATTTCTCGGTTGATTGCCGGGGTTACCGGGGTTTTGTCCCCGTGGGCCGCGAAGTTGATTCGCGGCAGAGTTGTTCGGCGTTTGCGGCGCGACTTGAACGTTGGGAGCTTGCGGAGCGACTTGCACCTTGGGCGTCTGCGGAGCGACTTGGACCTTGGGCGTCTGCGGAGCGACTTGGACCTTGGGTGCCTGCGGGGCGACTTGCACGTTGGGTGTCTGTGGGGCAACCTGGACTTTCGGTCCTTGAGGAGCAACTTGGACTTTGGGGCCCTGGGGAGCAACTTGCACTTTCGGTGCTTGTTGGACTTGAGGGGCTTGCGGCGCGTTTTGGATCTTCGGTGCCGAGGGGACTTGGACCTTCGGCCCGCCCTGGTTGCCGCGACCACCATCTTGTCGGCTTCCGCCGCCGCCGTCCCCCTTTTTGCCGCCCCCCTTGCCATCGCCGGGCGCTGCCAGAGCGACGCTCGTCGCTGCGATGAGCGCGAGTGCGACCATCGTCTTGGTAAAGTAGTGAAGTGATTTCATCGTCGGGAATCCTGTGTTTCGAAATAGATGTGATTCGGACCGGACAACAGGAATAAAGCAAACGACGGGCCAACCGCAGATCTACTTCGAACGATTCGAACAGCTCCCTTCGGCGACATGCCCTGAAGTACGTGGCGTACGGCACTTGCGATGCCTGCAAGTCGAATGAATGCACGCAGAATTTAGTGCCGCGATGCGAGTCATTCGGACGACACGCATGATTTTGAATGATTCGCAATCATTCACGCTGATCGTTGGACGAACGAAAAGCTAACCCGAGCGAGTGGATTGAAAATAGATGGTCGTCCCGCGAATCACACGACGCTTTGAGGCGTTGCCGTGCTCTAGGACGAAGCGGGGACTTCGCGCTGCGGAAGCGCAGCCAACGCGGCGTCGAGGCAAGCGGCATCGACGGGCTTGGCCAGATGCCGATCGAAGCCGGCCGCTTGTGCTTGACGACGATCGTCGTCGCGCCCGTAACCGCTCAGGGCGACGAGATAGATATCCGCGAGTGTCGCGTCGGCGCGAATCGCGCGGGCCAGGGCGTAGCCGTCGAGATCACCGGGCAAGCCGAGATCGGAGATCACGACGTCGGGGCGACGAACTTGTGCGGCCGCCAGACCGCTGCGGCCGTCGAACGCGACTTCCACGGTATGACCCAATAACGAGAGGAGCATCTGTAAGCTCTGCGCCGCGTCGCGATTGTCTTCGACGATCAAGACTCGCAGCTTACCGTTCGTCGGCACGAGGCTCGCATGGGCGGCCGCGATCGTCTCGGTGTTGCCGTTCTTGAGCAGCGGCAGCCGCAGTGTGAACTTGGATCCGTGCCCCGGTCCATCGCTCTCGGCACCGACGGTTCCGCCGTGTAACTCGATGAGTCCCTTCACCAGCGTTAGACCCAACCCCAAGCCCCCTTTGCCGCGGTCGAGCGTTTGATCGGCTTGGCTGAACGGCTCGAATAAGCGCGACAACACTTTGGCATCGAGCCCGACGCCGCTGTCGCAGACCGTAACGACGGCCGAACCGTCGGCGTCGTCGATCTGGGCCCGAACGCGGACGCATCCGCCCGCGGGCGTGAACTTGCCGGCATTGTGTAGCAGATTGCCGATGACCTGCGCCAGGCGCGTCGGATCGCCGATCAAATGAAACGGTTGCTCGGGAACATCGACCTCGAAGTTGACGCTGGAACTGACGAACGTCGGTCGGTAATCCTCGGCCGTTTGTCGGACGACGGCCGCCAGATCGCAGTGCCCGGTCCGCAGTTGCACCTTCCCTCGGGCAATGCGGGCCACATCGAGCAAATCGTCGATCAGCCGAGCCATGTGCGACACCTGTCGCGAGAGGATCTCGCACGCCATGTCGACCGCTTCGGGATCTTTGGCTCCGGAGAGCCGCAAGATTTCGACGGCGTTGCTCACCGGGGCCAGCGGATTGCGCAGCTCGTGCGCCAGCATCGCCAAGAACTCGTCCTTGCGACGATCCGCTTCCTTCAACGCGTCGGCGTGTCGCCGACTCTCTTCGAGGAGTCGAATCTTCTCTTCGTCGGCCGCCTTGAGTTCGTCTCGCTGTTGCGCAACTTCCTGCCGCTGTCGATACAGTTCGAAGAATACATCGGCTTTGCTCCGCAGAATGTCGGGCTCGATTGGCTTATGCAAGAAATCGACGGCGCCGGCCTCATAGCCGCGGAAGCGACGCTTGCGATCGGCATTGCCGGCCGTCAAGAAAATGAGCGGCACGCGACGCGTTCGTTCCATGCCTCGCATCAACTCCGCCAATTCAAAGCCGTCCATCACCGGCATTTGCACGTCTACGATCGCCAAGGCCATGTCGTGCAACAGCAGCAACTCGAGCGCTTCCGGTCCGGAGCGAGCTTTGTGCAGCACCAAACCGTCGCGGCGTAGCAACGCATGGAGCGCCAGGAGGTTCTCCTCCAGATCGTCGACGAGTAGAAAGTGGACGGGGGCGGGCATCGGATTTATGCGGGCTGGACAAGATGGTTGAGAAACGTCGTGATCTCCGGCAGGCTCATGACGCGCGCACTCGGACACGCCTCGAGCGCGGATTGCGGCATTAACGGCACGTTGGCTGTTGCGGGATCTTGCACGAGGGCCTGACCGCCGGCTTGATGGACGGCCCGCAATCCGTTCGCACCGTCGCTGCTGCCGCCGGTGAGAACCAACCCGACGAGACCGGGACCGTAAGCATCGGCGGCCGATTCGAAGAGCACGTCGATCGACGGACGCGAGAAATGTACTGGATCGTCGCTCGAAAGCGATAACCGTTTGTCGGGCTCGACGAGCAGATGATAGTCGGGAGGCGCAAGGTAAACGGTCGCCGCGCGGATCGGCTCTTTGTCCTCCGCTTCGCGGACGTCGATCTTGCATTTCGACTTCAGCAAATCAGCCATGACACTGTTCTTATCCGGAGGAAGATGAACCACGATCATAACCGGCAGCGCGTAATCTTTCGGCAACGTCGGCAGAAATGCCGACAATGCTTCTAGTGCCCCGGCTGAGGCTCCTATCACCACGGCTTCGACGCTCGACGTACTCACGCCGTTCCTCGCTTCTGATAAATGCGAGACTCGCGCGAGAACTCAGTGAAGGCGTCGGCGTGCTGCGAAAAACGCAAGCTCTCCTTTGCGCCCAATCCTAAAAAACCTTTCCGAATGAGTGAGTCTTTGAACAAGCCGACGGCCCGGTCTTGCAATTCGCGATCAAAGTAGATCAGCACGTTGCGGCACGAGACTAACTGGACCTCGGCGAAGACCGTATCGGTCACCAAGCTATGATCGGAGAAAACGGCTCGGCGACGCAAGCTCTTGTCGAAGACCGCCGCGCCGTAGCCCGCGGTATAGTAATCCGACAGCGAGGACTTACCTCCCGAGCGACGATGATTTTCGGTGAAGAGCGACATCCGTTCCAGATCGAACACGCCGGCCTCGGCCCTTCGCAGCGCGTCGGGATTGATGTCGGTGCCGTAGAACATCGTGCGATCTTCCAGGCCCTCTTCACGCATGAGAATCGCGAGCGAATAGAGCTCTTCGCCGGCGCTGCAGCCCGCAACCCACACCTTGAGCGAAGGATAAGTCCGCAGGTGCGGCACGACCTGCTCGCGAATCGCTTTGAAGTAACTCGGGTCGCGGAATAACTCGCTGACTTGCACGGTCAGGAACGAAAGCAGCTCGGGAAGCAACGTCGGATCGTGCAGCACGCGATCTTGCAGCATCGAGAACGAGCGGCAGTCGAAGCGTTCTTGCGCCTGCGTCAACCGTCGCTTGACCGAGGCCATCGAGTAGCCGCGAAAGTCGTAGTGGTACCGGCGATAGATCGCCTCGAGCAGCAGGCGGAGTTCGATGTCTTCGGTTTTGTTATACACGGGCGGAGTCCTCGTCAGCGCGGCATCCAGACCCGAACGAGCGACAGTAGTTTCTCGACGTCGAGCGGCTTGGCCATGTAGTCGTTGGCCCCCGCCGAAATGCAATTCTCTTGATCGTTCTTCATCGCCTTGGCCGTCAGCATGATGATCGGCAGCTTCTTCCATTCTGCCCGCTTGCGAATCTCGCGCGTGGCGGTGATGCCGTCCATTTCGGGCATCATCACGTCCATCAGGACCAAGTCGATCGCTTGCTGCGGGTCGGCAAGCGAGGCCTCCAGAGCGTTCAACGCCTCGCGGCCGTTGCGGACGATCTGCACGACGGCGCCGCGCGGTTCGAGAATGCTCGTCAGCGCGAACACATTCCGGACGTCGTCTTCCACGACCAGAATCCGACGACCCTCGAGTGCTGCATCGCGGCTGCGCGCTCGTTCGAGCATCTTCTGCTGCTCGGTCGGCAACTCGGCGACGACCTGGTGCAGGAACAGCGTCACCTCGTCGAGCAGTCGCTCGGGCGATTTCGCCCCCTTGATGATGATCGACTTCGAATAGCGGCGGAGTCGCTGCTCTTCGTCGGCCGAGAGATCGCGGCCGGTGTAGACGATCACGGGAGGAAAGGCGTAGGCGTCTTCCCGACTCAGCGTTTCGAGCAGCGAATAGCCCGACGCGTCGGGAAGCGTCAGATCGAGGACCATGCAGTCGAAGGTCGCTTCCTTGAGTTGTGCCAGACACTCCGCGGCCGTCGCAGCACCGAGCGTCTCGACGTCGTGCGAGCCGAGGAGTTTGCGGAGGCTGTCGAGTTGCACGGGATCGTCTTCCACGACCAGCACGCGTCGCATGCGTTGAGCGAGTCGCGTTTCGAGGTTCTGCAAGGCCGCAACGAGTTCCTCGCGATTGACCGGCTTGAGCATGTGGCCGATCGCACCGAGCGACAGCGCCGTTTTCGCATTGTCGCCCGCCGACACGACGTGCACGGGAATATGACGCGTACGAGAATCGTGCGTGAGACGATCGAGCACCGACAAGCCTGAGTTGTCCGGCAAACCGACGTCGAGAATCACGGCGCTCGGCAAGAACTGCACGGCGACGTTGAGTCCTTCTTCGGCCGTCGTCGCGATGAGACATTGAAAATTGAGTTCATGAACTAGATCGAGCAAAATCCGTGCGAATGATTCGTCGTCTTCGACGACGAGAATCACGCGTCGACTCCCCGTCAGGCGTTCGCGATCGTCTTCGATACGACGCCGTCGAACGAGCGGCGGACTGCTGCCGGCCCGCGACGGTGGGGATGGCGACGAATCATTTGAGGGCGCAACGGCGGCGACCGAAGTCGTCAGGACGTCGGCGACTAGCGAGGGCGCGATGAGCGGCGCGCGCGCTCGGACTTGCGCGGCATCGTAGACTTCCGGAATCGTCACGGTGAACGTACTGCCGCGCCCCGGCTCGCTGACGAGTTGGATGTCGCCGCCGAGCAAACGAGCCAGTTCACGTGAGATCGAGAGGCCCAGGCCGGTGCCGCCGTATTTGCGATTGGTCGTCCCGTCGGCCTGACGGAACGCTTCGAACACGACTTGCTGCTGATGCTCGGCGATGCCGATGCCGGTGTCGGTCACGGAGAAGGCAATCCGCCCCTCGGCCGTACGCCGGACCGCGAGATCGACTTCGCCCTGTTCCGTAAACTTCAACGCATTCGAAAGCAGGTTCTTGAGAACTTGCTCGAGTCGCTGGCGATCGGTTTCGATCACCTCGGGACAGCCCGGTAAAATCTGGGTGCGGAGCTGCAAGCCCTTCTGCTCGGCGATCGGTCGGAAGATCGGGACGACGTCGTCGACGATGTGCGCCAAGCTCGTCGTCTCGGCGGTGATCTCCATGTGCCCGGCTTCGATCTTCGAGAGATCGAGGATGTCGTTGATGAGCGAGAGAAGGTCGTTGCCGGCAGCTTGGATCGTGGCGGCGTACTGAACCTGCTCGGCCGTGAGATTGCCTTGGGTGTTGTCCGCCAACAGCTTCGCCAGGATGAGCGACGAATTGAGCGGCGTGCGCAACTCATGCGACATGTTCGCTAAGAAATCGGATTTGTAACGGCTCGACTGTTCCAACTCGCGGGCTTGCAACTGCAAGGCGGCGCGAGCGCGCGTCGCTTCATCGCGTTGTCCTTCGAGCAACTGCGTTTGTTCTTCCAACTGCGAGTTCGTTTGTTCGAGCTCGGCTTGTTGCAGTTCGAGCCGACCTTGCGTCTCTTTCAACGCGCGGCCTTGTTCTTCGAGTTCTTCATTCGAGACGCGAAGCTCTTCGCTTTGGGCTTGCAGCTCTTCCGACTGCCGTTGGGTTTCTTCCAGCAGGTTCTGCAAGTGAGCGCGATAGTTGGCCGAGCGCAAGGCGACGCCGACGAAATCCGAGATTCGTTCAAAGAGTTCCAGCGTCCGTTCGTCGACCGATTGCACGAATCCCAATTCGAAAACGCCGTTCACCGCGTCATCGGCAACGGCGGGAACGATGAGCAAATGCTGCGGTTTGCTGCGCCCAAGAGACGAGCCGATCGTGAGATAGCCGTCGGGAACGTCGCGGATGAGAAACGTGCGGGCATCTTTAGCGGCTTGGCCGAGCAGGCCGTCGTTGAGTTCAATACTCTCCGGTGTGGCGGCTGCGACGGGGACGCCGTAAGTCGAAACTCGTCGGAAGCGACTTCCGTCGCGGACGAAAAACGCACCGGCTTGGGCATTGAGATACTCCGCCAAAAAGCGAAGAACGCTGTCGCCGAGTTGATCGAGGCGTTGCTCGCCGATCATGGCCGCGCTGAGGCCGATGTGCCCGGCTTGCAGCCAATCTTGTCGTTGACGAAGGAGGGCGGCGCGCCGGAGCAATGCCCCGACGGCAATGGCGAGCGAAATGCCGAGCAATCCGGTAAGCAGGCCGCTGCCGATCGCCGTTTGGTAGGCGGAGTCGAGTCGCAGTAAACGTTCGGCCCGCAGCGACCGCTCTTCTTTTTCCATCGCGGCGATCTCGTAGCGAATGCCGTTCATCGCGTCTTTGCCTAGGTCGGAGACGACGATCGCGCGGGCGGCATCGAAGCCTTGTTCCCGACGAACGGCGATCGAATCGCCCAATTCCGTTAGCTTCTCGGCGACGAATGCTCGCAAGACCGGGATGCGTCCCTGCTGCTCGGGATTGTCAACGGTGAGACGTTCGACCTCATCGATCCGCTTCTCAATGCGTTCGACCGCATAGTGATAAGGTTCGAGGTAGCTCTCGTCGCCGGTGATTATGTAGCCTCGCTGTCCGGTTTCGGCATCCTTGACGTAGCCGAACACATCGTCGAGAGCGGAGAGGACTTCATGGGTGTGCGTGACGAGCGTCGCGCCGTCGCCGAGCGTGCGCGTGTTCAAGTAGGCGACGCCGCCGCTCACCGCAAAGAACAGAATCGTCGCGACCAGTCCGAGCACAAGGCGATAGTTTCGCTGCGCGCTGCCGTTCTTAGAGAGAGGGCGTGGGGTCATCAGTGGCTTTGTCTCGGGAAAAGTCCGGCAGCTGCGATGATCAAGGGTGGGAATTGCGGAACGTAGCAGGCAATCGTGCCGGTCACGGGAGGGGGTGTTTTCCTCGGCAAGCAATTATGACGCGCGGTTGCCGAACGAGATCGGAGGGGAGGATTATCCTTCGGGCAGGGCGACCGGTTCGGCTCCGGATTGCGCGATGATGCGCTCTGCGTCGATTAGTCGCTCTGCCGCGTGAGGGCCATGGGCTTCGACGGCGACGAGAATCTTGCCGGCGGTGAGGGCTTGATCGTAAAAGTCAGCGAGTTCCTTTTCGACGCCGCGCGTCATCATGGCGCCGATTAGTCCGCCGACGACGCTGCCGCTCCAAGCGGCAATTCCGCCCGACGCTAGGACCGCCATGCCGCCGGTCGTGACTAAACCGGCGACGGCCGCGAGTCCGCCGATCACGGCCCCGATGACACTTCCGGCTGCCGCGGCTGCAGGTGTGTGAGTGCCGGCCGGTTGCTCATGCTCGAACTCGCTAAAGTGCGCCTCGCGCGCGGGATCGGAACAGAGGACGCTGATCTGGTCGTGATGAAAGCCGTCGGCGAGGAGCGCCGCAATGACGCGGTCCGCACCCGCGACCGTTGAGAAGACCCCGACCCGGATGGGACGTTGTTCCGTCGCGGCATGGCTCTGCGTGGTTTCCATGAGGCACCTCGATGCAGTTGGGGACAAAGTGGAACGCCTGGCTCGCCGACGACCAAGCCGGCTCAATGCGGATCAGCGCGAATGGTCGCTCGTGCGCCAGTTGCTTTGATTTTCGTACTTGTCGAGACCTTTGTCGCTATCTGCCAACCAGTGCATTCCGTATTCCGCCCGACGCGGAAATGACGCTTGCTGGCGAATTTCAACGTAATTCGTGTGGGAGCGAGCAGGGTACGGCGACGCTATGCGGTTCTTGGGGGGCACAGCGCGGCGGATTGCCGGACTACGGTTGGCGCGATCTCGCGACGTCGGGTGCATCCAATGCGCGCGAGTGGCGGGCGCTCAGGCCGAGTTAAAAGCGAGCATGCATGATCCCGCTCGCTTTGACAACGTTGCTCTCTAGTGACGTCCTTTTCAACTGTTCTCACACAGAATGCTCGCCGGTACGTGAGTTGCTAGTTCATTGAAGTGCTGCGGGGAGGCCGTTACGCATCTCGCTCAGATGAAGGAGTAGGAACATGCCACGCGGTGACAAGAGCAAGTACACGGACAAGCAAAAGCGCCAAGCGGAACACATCGCCGAGGGGTACGAGGAGCGAGGCGTCGGCAAGAAAACGGCGAAAGCGCGGGCTTGGGCGACGGTCAACAAAATGACGCACGGCGGTAAGAAGTCGGGATCGGGCCGCGGCAAAGCGGAAGATCACGGACCGGCGCGCAAAGGGGGACGCATCGGCGGAAGTTCACAGAGTCACGCGAGTCGAGTTCGCGCGGGAAAGAAAGCGGCGCGCACTCATGCGGCGCGAGCAAAGTAAAAATGCAATGAACTCTTTTTGATCACGACGGCGCATGTACGAGACGTCGGTTCTATCACACACAAGGATCTCTAGCCATGAGTACTATCAGCGGAGCGATTCCCCTGGAGTCGCAAACGGCCAAGCTGGCCGAATTGTTGCGAGATATTCGCGTCGCGATGTTGACGACATTCCCGTCCGACAAGTCGAGGCCGCATGCGCGGCCCATGTACACGCAAGGACTTGA
>CAMCTH010000147.1 GCA_945877965.1 Planctomicrobium piriforme
CGAGCCCGTGTCGTCATCCGCTCGCTGGTCAGCCAATTCCTGTGCTCACAAGCGTCCGCAAACGCCTTTCGTTTTACGGCCCCGCGCGCCGCAAACTTCTTTCAGTATCCAGCCACTCTCGCGGCCTAACTTCTGTCGGGCACGTCAAATATATCGATTTTGCCTGGAGACATTGCTATGAGTGCCGGCGTACTGGATCGAATTCGTCGGCTCTTGGATGAAAAGCACGCCGTTTATCGTGTCGTCGACCATCTACCGACGCGGACGTCGGAAGAATCGGCTGCCGCGCGGGGCGAACCGCTCGACGTCGGCGCGAAGGCGCTGCTGCTCAAGACAGACGACGTCTTTCGCTTGTTTATCTTGTGCGCCGATCTCGGACTCGATTCCGGCGCGATCCGCAAGCAACTCGGCGTCAAGAAAACCCGCTTCGCGACGCCGGAAGAACTGCTGGAGCTAACCGGCTTGGTCCCCGGCAGCGTCCCGCCGTTCGGCGAACCGGTGCTGCCGTTCGAACTGTACGCCGACGATCAAATCGGCGTCCGCCATGACCGCGTCGCCTTTAACGCCGGTTCGCTCACGACGTCGATCATTCTGTCGGCCGTCGACTGGCAACGAATCGCCAATCCGCAGCGATTCACGTTTGCCAAAGCGAAAGAATAGAAGATCTCACGCAAAGGCGCGAAGACGCAAAGAAGAGAGGAGTGAATGCCTTTGTAATCTTAGCGTCTTTGCGCCTTTGCGTGAGACTGTCTTAGACCGATTCCAGCGGCCCGACGCAGACCGTCGTGTTCTTCGAGAGTGGGAACTTTTTGACGACCGCGGCTAAGTCGGTCAGCGTGATGCGGTCGACCGCTTCTAAGTCGTCTTTCACCGTGCGGTACTCGCGGCGGTTCGACCAGTTGCCGCCGAGGTTGAACAGTCGGCCGCGCGGGCGTTCGCTGCCGAGCACGACGCGCGAGTTCACCTTGCTCTTCGCCTGCGCCAACTCGGCCGCTGTGATGCCGCTCGATTCGACCGCGGCCAGCACGTCGTTCAGCCGCTTCAGGTTGTCGGCCGTCTGCTCGGGATCGCATGCCAAGTAGGTGATGAACGCACCGGCCCCGATGCCGTCGTGATGCGAGAGGCTCGCCGATTCGGCATAGCCCGGATCGATCAACTCCCAGAACAACCGGCTGCCGCAATCATCGCCGAGCACGGTCGCCAACAACTTCGCAGCATAGCGATCCTCGTCGGTCGCCGAAGGCCCGTCGCTCAGTTGAATCACATACTCTTGCGTCGACTGCGGCTTGTGGACCGTCTCGCGGCGGCATGCACCGTTGGCCGGCGGCGCTTCGCGCGGGGCGTCGACCTTATCCCATTTGCCACAGCCCAATTCGGCCGAGAGGACCAGTGCGTCGAAGTCGACTTTGCCGGCGGCCACGAGCGTCAGGTTCGTCGGCGAGTAGCGGCGATCGAAATAGGCCCGCATCTTTTCGACGGGCAAGTCGGTAATGCTTTCGACGGTGCCGAGCACGCTCCGCCCGAGCGGATGCTTGCCGTAATGCAACTGCCGCACGACGTCGTCGGCCCCGTAAGGTGGCTGGTCCAAGTACATCCGAATCTCTTCGATGATCACCTTCTTCTCGGTGTCGAAGTCTTCCGTTCGCAGCGAAGGCCGCATCATGTCGGCCAGTAAGGCGAGCGTCCGATCCTGATACTCAGGCAGAATAGAAGCGTAATAGACCGTCTGCTCTTCACTCGTGAAAGCGTTGTAATCGGCGCCGAGTGCGTCGAACTCGAGGTTCACCTGCTCGGCCGTGCGGGTCGGCGTTCCCTTGAACATCATGTGTTCGAGGAAATGGCTCACGCCGGCGACGTCGTCGGTTTCGTCCCGCGCACCGGTCCGGACGAAGAAGCCGAGCGAGGTGCTGCGGGCTTCGTCGTTGCATTCGGCGATGATTTCGAGACCGTTGTCGAGCGTGTGACTACGAAACTGCACCGCGGACCTCCAAAGGCTGCGGCCCCAACGTAACGACCGTGAAGTCGCGGGGCGGATTCCGTTTCAAGTAAGCGTTGATCGAATCGGCCGACAGAGCGTCGACCGCCGATTCGATTTCATCCATCGTCCGCACACGATCGAGCAAATACCAATCGCGGGCGATCGACGAGCTGCGCGACATGCTCGACTCTTGTTGCATGATGAGGCCGCTTTTGATGCGGGCCTTCAAGCGATCGAGTTCGTGCGATTCGATTCCGGCGGCCAGTCGGACCAGTTCGCCCAGCAACACATCGAGCGTCTCTTGCGCCCGCTCGGCCGAGGTGCTGCTGTAACACAGTACCGAGCCGCGTTCTTTGAGCGTCGCTTGACTGGCCGAGACGGTGTAGCAGAGGCCCCGCTTCTCGCGGACTTCGGTAAAGAGCCGAGCGCTCATGCCGCCGCTCAGCACGCCGACCGCCCCCCAGGCTTGGAAGTAGTCGGGGTCTTTGTAGGGAATACTGTCATACGCCACGGCGATGTGCGTTTGGTTTGAATCGTGCGGCACATGCCGACGACGCTCGGAGCGCGGAGTTTCGACGATCGGCGCGTCGGGAACTTTTTTCCAATCGCCGAACAGCCGTTCCACTTCGTCGCGGATCTGCGGCCAGTCGATTTTGCCGGCGACGCTAATGACCGTGCCGTTGGGTCGGAAACAATGTTGGTAATGGGCCTGCACTTCGGCCAGCGAGATCGATTCCAGCGCGGCCCGTTCCCCTTGACTGCGGCGTCCCCAGGGATGCGGATAGTGCAGCTTGCGCAGCTCCTGCATCGCCCGCTGGCCCGGCTCGTCTTCGATGCCGGCAAGTTCTTGCAGCGCGACCATCCGGGCTGAATCGAGTTCGTCTTCCGGCAACTGTGCGCGACGGAGCACGTCGGCATAGATGCCGAGCGCAGGAATCAGATTTGCCGCGAGCGTCGCGCCGCTGTAGCCGGCTAAGGCATCGGCGACGGAATCGCCGCGCTGCACGCCGAGCGTGTCGAGCGCCTCGACGAACTGCCGGCTATCGCGCTCGCCGCAGCCGCGCAGGGTCATCTCGACCGTCATCACGCTCAGGCCGCCGCGTCCCTCGGGCTCGTGCACACAGCCGCCGGGGACCCGCAACGTGAAGGCGGCCGATTCGAGCGAACGCATCGGCTCGGCCAGCAACGTCAGGCCGTTCGGAAACGTGTGGGTGTAAATCTCTTGCTTCACGGTATCTCTTATTTCAACGTGTGGCCTGCGCGCGCGACGACGAGCGACTGCTAGAAGAGTATCGGCGATGCCCGAGCGGGGCAACCCGCGAGCTGGGCCGGCGTCACTTAGGACGGCGTCACCACGGACGCGGCATTTGGTTAGACGAGGGAACCCGCGCTTCGAGCACTTCGCGGCGGAACTGCGGCAACTCGGCCAACGGCGGCAGTTCCATGCTGTGGCGATTGTGATAGCCCCCCTGCTTATGCGTCGTCGGACGGAGCGGCAAGGCGAACTCGTCGAGCGTGCGGTCGTCGTCGGTCGCACGAATCTGGACGGCGATCCGATCGTCGAAAACCTGCGCCAGGCCGTAGTGATTGACCTTCGCAACATGGGCGGCCGTCTGCGAGTTCGACTCGGCCGGATCGCGAAGCACACCGCCGCCGCCGCCGCTGACGACGTACGTCACTCCGTCGAGCGGCTTGGTCCGTTCGTAATAATGATTGTGCCCCGCGAGACAGGCGACGACGTCGGTCTCGACCAGCGCACCGTGCAGCCAAAGTCGCCGCGAGAACATGGAGCCCCGATCGCGATCACTGGCCGTAAACGTCGGTCGATGCAAACAGGCCAACGTCGTGCCGGGATGATGTTCCAGATGCCATCGCAAGAACGCCGCCTGTTCGCTGCCGGCGGCAAAGCTCCGCTCGGAGTTCAGCATGAGGAAATTCACGCCGCGATGGCGGAAGTGATAGAACGTGTTCGGCAGATGCGGAAAGTATTGGCGGAAGCGGCTCGTCCCGTCGTCGGCATAGTCGCGGCGAATGTCATGATTGCCGACGACCGGCATCAAGCGCAGACGATGCTTCAACGCCGCCGCCAAGAGTCGATCCCATTCCAAATCGCTCGTCGCTTCATCGACCATGTCGCCGAGGTGCAAGACGAACTCGACATCGTGGCCGGCGATCGTCGCCATCAGCGGTTCGAGCCGATCGTCGGCCTGCTGCGGATCGCCGACGAACGCGAACCGCCACAGCGGCTCGGCGACCGCAGCTTGCGGCGGCGCAAATGGCTCGCCGACCTCGGGCACGACGATCGTCGCCGCATAGCCGATCGCCGCGAGCGCGACGGCAAGAAAAGTTAGCGCAACAAGAGTGCGCGGTCGACGACGAACGAATGACAGCAAGCGTTTCATGCCCGCGATCGTATCTCGCCGAGCAACAAACGCGGAAGAGCAGTCGCATCCCGGTAGCAGCAAATCTGCCTACCGCCCTCTGCCTACTGCGTACTTCACGCTAGCGAACCGCCGTCCCCAGCAACTCGACCGCCTTATAAACGGTGCGAGCCTTATAGAACCCGAGCTTGCGGTACAGTCGCACGGCGCCGTCGTTTTGGGCCGTCACTTCCAAGAAGGCTCGCCGCAGACCGGCGCGACGGAACCCGTCGAGCGCCTTCAAGAGCAACGCCCCGCCGAGGCCGCGGCCCCGATGCTCCGGGACGACGCCGAGATTCTGGATCGAACCGAGCCCGAAGCGATCTTCCACCCCTTGCACCGTACCGACGAACGTCACACCGTCGGGATCGTATAACCGGCGCGAGCCCGGATCGATGCCGTCGTCGCGCTCCATGTGAGCCAGCAGCCATGTCGCGCCGGGCAAGAACCCTTCCTTACGACTGATCTCGACCATCAATCGCGAACAGCCGTCATAATCCCCCAGACACGGAAAGACGTTGGCGTCGATCTCGTGGCGGAAGCTCAGATACTTCGTCTCGGCATGCGTCGACAGCAGCGACGAATCGTAGGAGACAAACTTGTAGCCCGGCGGCAGCTTGCACTGCGTGAAGTCAACCCGCCCGAGGTCAACTTCCATGCGGTACCGCTTGAAGTAAGTCAGCGACATACGGAACTACCCGGCAAGGGACGAAGAAACCGGAACGGCGAGATCCCTAACGCGGCGTCGATGCGGGCGAGCCGAAGCGTCAGGCCTAATTCTACCTGCCTCTACGAGTCGGTCAATTTTTTTCACCGAAACCGCGCCGCACGGCGTATTTCCTGGTACGGATCGACCGTCGCGACGGTTCGCATGACGCCCAATTTTGCGTGCGGCGCGACCCGCACGATCGCCACGGCGTTCATCCGCCGTTGCATCAACCGCTACGCAATCAACGACCGCAACGTCCGCAAGTTCAGCACGTCCAGTTCTTCCCCGTCCCGTTCTCCCTTGGGCGTCTCCAAGTACATCGGCGTATTCCGAAAGCGCGGGTCGTTCAGCAGATGCCGAAACGGTTCGAGCCCGAGCGTCCCTTCGCCGATATGTTCGTGACGGTCGACGCGCGAGCCGAGCCCCTTCTTGCTGTCGTTCAGGTGGAACGCTTTGATCCGATCGACACCGACCGCCTTGTCCAACTGCGCGAAGGTGTCGTCGTACTCCGCTTTCGTTTGTAACGGATAACCGGCCGCGAACGTGTGGCAGGTATCGATGCAGACGCCCAGCTTCGCAGGCTGCTTCACCCCGGCGATGATCGTCCCCAAGTGCTCGAACCGATGGCCGAGGTTCGAACCCTGGCCGGCCGTGTTCTCCAACAGGCAGATCGCCTTCACGCCGGCGGTCCGCTCGTGGACTTCATCCAGCGCGGCCACGATTCGTTGCAGGCCGACCTCTTCACTGGTCGTCGTAAACGAGCCGGGATGCGTGACGACGTAGGGAATGCCGAGCCGGTCGGCCCGCTGCAACTCAACGATGAACGCCTCGATGCTCTTGCGCCACAGCTCATCGTTCGGGGCCGCCAGGTTGATGAGATAAGAATCGTGCGAAATCGGATGCCCGATGTTCAGCTTGGCCAACGAATCCCGAAACGCCGCCGCTTCGGCATCGCTGATCTCTTTCCCCTTCCACTGATTGTTGTTCTTCGTAAAAACCTGCACGCAATCGCATCCGCAGCGCGCGGCAATCTCAACGGCTTTGTAATAACCTCCGGCGACGGACATGTGGGCACCGAGTATCGACATTCGAGGCGTTCCTAGTTCGTTCAACAGGTGGCGTATTTGTTTCGTATTTCAGTCAACCACGCCTTTATTTCTGCGTGGATCACGTCGCTTTTCGACTCACATTCTTCTTCAAAGTAGATGCCGTCCATTTCCAACTCATACCGAAATCGACCGGCCTCCCGAATGACTGAGTATGGAATACCCTCTAGAGCTTCGATATGGTCCATGAATCGCTTCGCAATTCGATCCCGAGAGAAGTTGCCGACCCGATATTGATCGAGTTCTTTCTCTAGATTGTCGAGCAGTGATTGATTGGACATGTTGCGACTCTAAGTTCGTATTTCGATTCGCCGATATTTCCGGCGTTTTGCTTCGGGGCTTGTTGAATTATTGCAACCGCCTATTAGTAAATAACTGCACGCAATCACACTCGCCATCCGCGGCATTCTCGACGACTTTCTAGTTACCGCTGGTGACCGACATATGAGTGCAAGTAACGGCATCAGAGGCTCCAATCGGTTGGTTCAAGGGCGAATGACGGAAGCGACGATCACGATCGTGCGGTCAATCATGATGCGGCACCAGGATTTCCAAGCCATAACGCGGCGCAACTTCCAATAGCTTTTCGATCTCCGTTTTTGTCGGTGGCGCGGCGGTCGTTGTTCCGGTGGGGACGGCCGTGCCGACTTCGAAGAACATCTGCTCCACGCCGGCCGGGGCGACGGTGATCAGCATCTTGGCCGGTCGGTCGGTTTCGTTTTTGAACGAGTGCGGCGTGCCGACCGGCATGTTGGCGAACATCCCCGGGCCGGCGACGACGCGGCGGTCGCCGATCTGGAACGTGATCTCTCCTTCCAAAACGACGAACCCTTCTTGCTCGCGGCCGTGAACATGCGGCGGCGGTCCGCCGCCGGGCAAGACGATCGCCTCCCACAGTGCGTACTTGCCGTCGGTGTCGTCCCCCGTTGCCAGAAAACGATACACATCGCCGACCACGGCAATCGTCCGTCCCTCGTCGGGTCGGCGTAACGTCGGTTGTTGCGACATCTTGATTCTCCTGAAACCTTGAGGCTACTGCGCGAGCGCGGCAGATCCCCAGTACCAACCGGCGCCCAGCGCCGTGCAAAGGCCGAGCACCGCAAAGACGCTCCACTTCCGATAGAGTAGCAAGTAAGCGGCCAAAAGCGCAATCGCCGCCGCGGCGACGTTCAATGTCGAGCCTTGCGACACATACAATCGCAGCGGGCCGAAGTGCCGTTCATCGACTTTGGCGAACACCACATGCAGGCCGAACCAGATCGAGAGGTTCAAAATCACGCCGACCACCGCGGCCGTGATCCCCGACAACGCATGCGAGAGCGATTGATTTTTTCGCAGGTATTCAATGTACGGCGCGCCGAGGAAGATCCACAGGAAGCATGGCGCGAACGTCACCCAGGTGGTGATGAGCGAACCGCACACGCCGGCCGCGAGCGGCGACATTCCGCCCGGCGAACGATACGCGGCGAGAAAACCGACGAACTGCACGACCATGATCAGCGGCCCGGGCGTGGTCTCGGCCATCCCCAAACCGTCGAGCATCTCGCCGGCCGTCAGCCAACCATAAGTTTCGACGGCTCGTTGGGCGATGAACGTCAGGACCGAGTACGCCCCGCCGAACGTCACCATCGCCGTCTCGCTAAAGAATCGCCCG
This sequence comes from Planctomicrobium piriforme, assembly GCA_945877965.1. Classification (GTDB taxonomy): domain Bacteria; phylum Planctomycetota; class Planctomycetia; order Pirellulales; family PNKZ01; genus CAMCTH01. The sequence continues at coordinate 7,868 of CAMCTH010000147.1, forward strand.
AGCACGACGAACACATGCTCGCGCCCGAGCAGCGACCATAAGATCGCCTGCGGGCCGAGCCACAAGGTAAGCCACGTCGCGGCGACGCGCATCGTCCGCAGCAGCGAAGGGCGCGAGTCGACGACGCGCCGATCCGCCGGCCGCGGCTGATCATCGACTTGCTTCGACTCCGACGATTTGTGCCCAGCCGTCGTAAAGAGTTCGGGCCGAGCGCGACCGCCGAGCCAGCCGATCGCCGCCGCGGCGACGATGATCCAAGGAAACGGCACGGCAAAGAAAAAAATCGCCGCGAACGACGCGATCGCCAGCCCATAGTGGACGCGGTTTTTTAACGCCCGCCGGCCGATCCGCAACACCGCTTCGATCACGACTGCCAACACCGCGGCCTTCAGCCCGAAGAAGAGGGCGGGAATGAACGAAGTGTGGGCCCAGGTGACATAGATCATGCTGAGGAGCAGAATCGCCACGGCACCGGGCAAGATGAAGAGCGTCCCCGCCACGAGCCCGCCGCGCGTGCCGTGCAGCAGCCAACCGACGTACGTCGCCAACTGCTGAGCCTCGGGCCCTGGCAGCAGCATGCAGTAGTTCAACGCATGCAGAAACCGCTCTTCGCTAATCCATTTCTTTTCGTCGACCAGAATGCGGTGCATCACGGCGATCTGCCCCGCCGGCCCGCCGAAACTGAGCAACGCCACGCGCCACCACACGCGCACCGCCTCGCCGAAGCTCACGTCGCTGTTTCGCGCATCCATGCCAAGGTTCTCTAGGCCGAACCAAGCCGCACATGATGCACGTACGCCGGCGGGACGTTCACCCAAATGTGATCGCGGTGAATCTCGCCCGCTTCGAGCAAGCCGTCCATCGCCCGCTCGATGCCGCGCAAACGAGTGCGGCCCGCCGACGAGCTGACGACTGCCCGCAATTTGCGGATGCCGATGTACTCGAAGAACGAGAGCGTGCCGGTCGGTTTGAGCAGGCCTTTGAACAGGCCGAGAATATGCTCGACCTCGCTCACTTCGAAGTTGTTGAGCGGCAAGCCCGAGATGATCACGTCGTACTGCGTCCCCGCGGGCAACGCTTCGATCGGTCGATGATGAACCGAGACGCAGTCGGCCCGTTCGCGAAACGGCGATTCTTCCCGCAGCCGTCGCCGCAGGACCTCGACGAACGACTCATTGAGCTCGACCAAGTCGAGCGTGTCGCCCGGCGCGAGATGTTCGCAAATGTGCCGCGTGACCGCACCTGTGCCGGGCCCGACTTCGAGCAAGCGTCGCCCGCCGCCGGCTTGCGACTGCGGATCGCGGACGAAGCGCGTCAGTGCGTGCCCCAGCGCATTGCCGCTCGGCAGCACTGCACCGGTGTGTTTGAAGTTCGTGCGATACTGCT
>CAMCTH010000148.1 GCA_945877965.1 Planctomicrobium piriforme
GATCAAGATCGCCGACCAAGCCGACGCACGAGGCGAGCAAACCGCCGAGAACGAAACGAAGCAAACGCGGGCACACGAACATCAGCCGCTCCTCTAGGTTGGGGTCGACTGCCACTGTATTTGGCTCAGCCGTCGGCCGCAACCACCGAGCGCGTCGCCATCGAAATCGGGGATGTGCTTCGGCGCCGGCTACTACTTCGTCGCGGGCGGATCCACATCGAGCAACTTGCGGATCATCGCGTCGAGCGCTTCGGCCGACGCCTCACTGCTGCCGACTTGGATCAACCGCACCGTGCCGGTCTGATCGATGAGCACCCCCTGCGGAATTCCGGTGACGCCGTAAGCCCGCGAAGCCTCATCGTCGGGCATCACCGCTAACCGATAATTCAACTTGTGATGCTGGGCGAATTCCAATGTGGCAGCATCTTCCGCCGCGGGTTCGATGCCGGGCTTCGGTGCGGGGGCCTTCCGTTCAGCGTTCCATTCAAAGCCGTAACGTCGAGTGACGCCGATGACCGTGAGCCCCTTCTCGCCGTACTTTTCTTGCCATTCGATCAGATGCGGAAACGTGGCGATGCAAGGCCCGCACCAAACGGCCCAGAAGTCCAACAGCACGACGCGTCCCCGGAGTTCTTCGGGCTTCAACGGCGCGCCGTTCAACCAAACCGGCTCGATCAAAGGCGTGTAGGGTTTGCCGATCATCTCGGCCCGTCGTTTGTCGGCGGCGACGCGAGACTGCGTCGACCGGAGCGTTCGTTTCGCATTCTCAATCGCTCGCGCAACCGTTTCGTCGGTCGTATCAAATTGCGCCAGTCTCGCCTCCCAAGCGGCGACGAGCTTATCCGACTGCTCGAACTTCTCGTCTCGCGACAGGCGTTGCACCGTCGCCGGGGCCGCACCGTTGACGGCCGCGAGTAGCGGAAGTTGCTCCGCCGGCTTTACCTTGCGCGCTAGCAATCGATTGAGATGCTCAACCGCTTCGTCGGCGCGACTCGCGCCGGCCAGCGTCGTGATTTTGATTAAGTGCGCGGCGAAGTCGGCATCGTTTTTTGCGATCGCGGCGTCGGCACAACGAATCGCGTCGTCGGGCCGGACGAGCGACGCATAGAGTCGGGCCAGTTCTAAATACTCGGTCGACTTTCGAGCCTCGGCCGCCTGCGCCACTTGGGCCAGTGCGTCCTGCCGCCTCTTAAAAGCCTGCTGCAGCGAGTCGGGGTTCGCCGCCGAAGCCTCTTTGATCTCGGCTCGGAACGCCTCTTCCACCTTGGCCACGGCGTCGCTCAAACGGACTTCTTCGTCCGCATAGGTCGGAAGGGCCGCGACGGCACAACAGAGCCCGATTATCCAGCGTCGCAACATGGCAAGGTTCCTCACAAGTCGAGTTTTCCCCGGCGTCGAAATTCACGCCTCTCGCCACGATACCCCTTAAATCTCCGCCGCTCAACGAAATCCGGCCGATTGCCGACCGCCGCGACGGCAAGCTAGAATGCCGGTCCATCCCGCCCGCCGCGTTTCTCACCCGACTTTGAAGGTTCGCCCTATGAGCCGTTTGTTCCGCATCGCCTCGCTTGCTTGGCTGCTTGGTTTAGTTCCCAACTTCGCCGCCGCGCAGCTTTCGCCGCAAGACGAACTGAAGAATCTCGTCGTGCCGGCCGGCATGGAGATCGGCATCTATGCCTCGGAGCCAATGATCACGAACCCCGCGGCAATCGACGTCGACACGCAAGGTCGCGTCTGGGTGGCCGAGATCCAGTTCTATCGCGGTGCCGCCAAGAAGCCGGGCTCCGATCAAATCAAAGTCTTGGAAGACACCGACGGCGACGGCCGCGCCGACAAGTCGACCGTCTTTTGCGAAGGGGTCTTCGCCCCGATGAGCATCTGCGTCGCGGGGACTAAGGTCTACGTCGCGACGAGCCCCGACCTCTGGGTCTACGAAGACAAGAACGGCGATCTCAAGGCCGACGGTCCGCCGACGAAGCTGCTCACCGGCTTCGGCGGCAACAACCACGACCACGGCGCGCACAGCCTGGTGCTCGGTCCCGATCACAAGTGGTGGATGGCGCACGGCGACACCGGCTTCGACGTCACCGGCGTCGACGGCTCGCATATCAAATTCCCCAAGGGAGCGATGATCCGCGGCGAGTTGGACGGCACGAAGCTCGAAAACGTCGCCGCCAACTTCCGCAACCCGTACGAAATCGCCGTCAGCAGCTTCGGCGAATCGTTCTGCAGCGACAACGACAACGACGGCAACCGCAGCGTTCGCATCTGCTGGATTCTCGAAGGAGGCGACTACGGTTGGTTCGGCCGCCCCGGTCCCAAGTTCCCGGCCGGCACAACGTACGGCGACGCCTGGCACTTCCGCGGTTCCATCCCCGGCTTCGTCCCGGGAACTCTCGTCACCGGCTTCGGCAGTCCGTGCGGCATGTGCTACTACGAAGGGGACGCCTTCGCCGATTTGAAAAACGTGCCGTTGCATTGCGATGCCGGCCCGCGCGAAGTCCGCGCCTATCCGCACGAGAAATCCGGGGCGGGCTTCAAAGCGACGAGCCGCAACTTTGTCACGAGCAAGGACGATCCGTACTTTCGCCCCGACGACATCTGCACGATGCCCGACGGCTCGCTGCTCGTGGCCGACTGGTACGACGGCGGCGTCGGCGGTCATGCCTACAACAACCCGCTGCAAGGCCGCATCTTCCGGCTGACGCCGAAGGACGCGAAGCTGCAACGCGTCGGCAAGCCGGGCCCGTTCGCTTCGACGGCCGACGCAATCGAAGGACTCCAGAACCCGAACCTCGCCACGCAGTTCTTGGCCCGCGAAAAGTTGCTGGCTGACGGCGAGGCGTCGATCACGGCCCTCATCGAGTTGACCAAGGGGGCGAAGGATCCGAACATTCCGGCCCGGGCCTATTGGCTGTTGGATCGCATCGGCGGCTCGGCCCGTTCGGAAGTAGTCGAACAACTCGCCTCGGGCGATCCGGCGACGCAAGCCCTGGCGATTCGCATCCTCCGTCGTCACACGACCGACGCTGAGATTCGCAGCCGACTGTTGGCGATGTGCACGACCGAGTTGCCGCTGAGCGAGACTTGGCGCGAGCTGATGTTGTTCCTCGCCAAGCAGACGGGCCCCGATGTCGTCGACGCGATCGGCAAGCTCGGCGGCCGCTGTCGCGCCGACGACCGCTATTCGCTCGAAGCGTTTGGCATCGCAGCGCGCGGTCGTGAAAAGGAAGTGCAACTCGCGCTGTCGAAGAACGTGAAGTTCGGCCCCGAGTTGGTTGACATTTTGCCGCTCGTCAAAACCGAGCCGGAGCAATTGCTGGCGGCGTACGCCAAAATCTTGACGACGGTCGATGAGACGCAAAAAGCGGCTCTCGTCGATCGAATCGGGCTGCTCGTTCACGAAGGGGCGTTGAAGCAAATGGCGGCCATCGCCGCCGACGGCAAGAACTCGCTCGACATCCGCCGTCGCGCACTCGAATGGCTGCAATTCAACTGCACGCCGACCGGCCTCTGGTCCGGTCTGTTCGGCAACGCCGACGCCGCCGTCAGCGCGTGGGTCGACTACAAGCCGAGCGCCGGCTTCGACGCCAAGACGCCGCTCGTCGAGGCGGCTCGAGCATCGTTGAGCGTGCCGGAACTACAGGTCGCCGGCCTGACGCTTATCGAAAAAGCCGGCCTCAAAGAACTCGGGCCGGAACTCACGGCGTTAATCGATTCGACGAGTACCCCCGCCGAAGTTCGCAAGCAGGCGATCACCACGGCCGTCGCCGCCCGTATCGACGGCGCAGCGCAGACGTTCGGCAAGTTGCTGAAGTCGAACGATGCCGACGTCCGGAAGCTGGCGATCGGCGCACTGGTCGACCTGCAGCAATGGGACGCCGTTCGCCCCGCGATCACCGATCCGAACACGGCGACGCACGTCGTCGAGCAGATGATGAACTCGACCGGCGGCGCGCTCGTGCTGCTCAAGTGGGTCGACGCCAAGCAACTAGCCGACGACGTGCAAAAACTCGCCGTCGCCCGCGCGATCAAGCATCCCGACGTCAACGTCCGCGTACTGTTCGACAAGTACATTCCCGCGGATCAGAAACCGCAACGGCTCGGCAGCACGATCAAAGCGGCCGACATCTTGAAGTTGACCGGCGACCCACAACGCGGCCTCGCCATTTTCAACCAAGGCGGCGCCGCAACCTGCAAGAACTGCCACATCGTCCGGGGCTTCGGCAAAGACATGGGCCCCGACCTCTCGCAGATCGGCAAGAAGTACGAGAAGGCGGCCCTGCTGGAAACGATCCTCGAACCGTCGAAGGCGATTTCACACGGCTACGAAACCTATCTCGCCGAAAGCGACGACGGGCAGATCTACGCCGGGTTCCTCGTGCAGCAGAATGACAAGAACGTCGTCCTCCGCACGGCGGACAACAAGCAGGTTCGACTCGACGCCAAGAAGATCGAGTCGCTCACCAAGTCGCCGCAGAGCATCATGCCGGAACTGGTGCTGCGCGACGTGACGGCCCAAGACGCGGCCGACTTGTTAGCGTATCTGATGTCGTTGAAGTAACGACCGCAAGATTACGGCTTCGCAGGAGTCGCTTCGGACTCGGCCTTCGCCGCCGAGGTTTTGCGTCGATTGAAGACGTCCGGGTCGAACGGATCGACGCCGGTCGCGGTCGGCGCCGCCGGAGCAGGGGGAGGCGGCAACTCCGCGGGCGGAACGACGAGCAACGTCGGCTGCGGAGCCGGCGGCTCCACAACCGGAGCCGGGGCAGGCGTCGCATAGGGCGGAGCCATGGGAACACGTTGCAGCAACTCGCCGGCCGGGCTATCGACGCTCGCCGGAACTTTGCTCGCCGTGTCGACGTTCGGTCCCGCCGCCGCGCGAGCCACCCACGCCGCCAACTGCCGGTAGTGATCGACGTTGTGGGCATGGAAGATCGGCTTCTTCGCGCCGCCGTGGGCCGCAATCGGCACGGTCAGCAACTTGCTCGCTTGCGGCTGCTTACGATCGATCCGTTGCAGCACCGTCGCCAAGTTGGCGCGCAGCAAACGCGGATCGCGCGTCTCGTGCAAGTAGACGCGATGCAGTTGAAAGTCCGACGTCGCTCGTGGGCCATGGCATCCCGCCGTCGCACAGTAGTTCACCAGCAGCGGTTGAATCCGGGTCGTGAAGTCCAAGAGTGTTTCGTGCGACACGCTCTTCGCGATCGTCTCCAGTGTTTCATCGTCAACCTTCGCGACGACCGGCGTCGGTGCGACGACCGGCTCCGTCGGCTTCGGCTCCGTCATGGCCGCGCGCAAACGGCGTTCCAACAACGGCACGCGGGGATGCAGATCGTCGATCCGATACGCCTCGGTCAACTCACGGGCTGCATGACCGAACAGTTGGCACTCGATGCACCATTGCGCGAGTTCGAGATGATCGTCGGCGCTGCGGACGTTGATCCGCGTCGACTTGTGGCGATACGCCTCTTCCCAGTCGCGGCACACCGCTTCGACTTCGTGCGTCCGGATCTGCAGTTCTGATTCCGGCGTGGCGACGAGGTAGAAATCGCCCGAGCGGCTGATCGTGCCGCTCAGCGAGCGACCGTTCTTCAGCAGCAGCAGGCCGTCGATGGGGGCAGCAAACGGCGATTGAGCCGACGCCGGCAACGCGACGACGGCCAACCCGACGAGCAACGCGACGACAAAGAGGTTTTTCATGGCGGGACGGTAGGGAAATCGCCCTCGTGGGTCAAGATCGACCGACATACTTAGGCACTTCGCCATGCGGTCCTTTTCGCAGCGTAACCCCAGATTCAGGAACTGTTTCGAGCATATGAGACGGGCGTGAGAATCGCGGCGGCCCCTCCACCCCGTCGGCTCGGCTCGATATAGTTGGTGACAGCAGGAGACACCGATGAGTCAGACCGCCGTTCGCCGCGAGGTTTACTTCCACGGCCGAGTCCAGGGAGTGGGCTTCCGACAGACGACGTACGAGCTCGCCCGAAAGTTTCGCGGCGTCGGCTTCGTGCAGAACTTGCCCGACGGCCGGGTGCTGCTGACGGCCGAGGGGGAACCGGAAGAACTCGATCGCTTCGTGGCCGGCATCGTTGCGGCGATGGGGCGACGCGTTGCCGGTTACGACACGGACGAAACGCCGGCCCGCGGCAACTTTCACGACTTTACGATCCAATACTAGCGACGCTCCCTCAGCCGCTCAGGTACAAGGCCCCGATGAAGATTCACTATTCTTATAACTGGATCGTTCCGCTGTGGATCGTCGTCGTCGGCTTAATCGCCGGCTTCGCATTGTTGTGGCTCGCCGCCTTGCTGCTCCGAACGATCGCGCCAAAAACGGCCGCCGTCGCCGCCGCGACGGCCAAGGAATGCCGCTCGCAACCGTTGTTCCTCGCCATCCTCGGCTTTGGCTTCGTGTTGATTTTGCTCTCGGCCTTCATTCCGTACAGCACCTTCGGCGACGACATCAAGGTGATGAAAGACACCGCTTTGATGTCGATCCTGGTTCTTTCGATCATCCTGGCCGTCTCGTCGTCCAGCACGTCGATCGCCGACGAACTCGAAGGGCGCACGGCCCTGACGGTCCTCTCGAAGCCGATCGGTCGCCGTCAGTTCGTCCTCGGCAAGTTGCTCGGCGTGCTGACGCCGGTCGTCATGACCTACTTGATCCTCGGGGCGTTCTTCCTCTGCGTCACGTCGTACAAAGTGAAGTTCGAAGCCCGCGAGATGGCGCTGCCGCCGCCGACGTGGCAACGCTGCCAGATCGAGATGCTCGGCTCCGTGCCGGCCTTGGCCTTGGCGTTCTTGGAAACCGTGATGATCACGTCGATCAGCGTGGCCGCGTCCGTGCGATTGGCGATGATTCCCAACCTGCTGATTTGCGCGACGGTCTACGTCGTCGGTCACATGATGCCGCTGATCGTGCAGTCGGCCGTCGGCAAACTGCCGATCGTCGCGTTCGTCGGTCAGTTTTTGTCGACCGTGCTGCCGGTGCTGGAGCACTTCAACATCCAGGCCGCCATCGCCTCCGGGCGCGATGCCGCAATGTCGCTCGCCGATTGGGGAATTTACCTCGGCTGGGCGGCGGGCTATGCGCTGCTCTACAGCGGCATCATGCTACTCGTCGCGCTGCTGCTGTTCGAAGATCGCGACCTGGCGTAAGGGCTCGCTAGCCGGCTTCGCGCCGACGCACCGTCTCGTTCACACGCAGCCAGTGCGGGGGGCGAACGATCGTCGGCTCGCGGCGTACATCGACGTCGGCGTTCTGGTGAATCGCCTCGATGATCTGCTCCGCTAGGCGAACGGCCGTGAGACCGTCGCTCCCGGAGACGCGCGGTTGGCGTCCTTGCCGAATCGCACCGGCGAAGTCCGACAACTCGGCCGTGATTGCATCGTTCGGCTCCGCCTCGATCCGTTCGGTCCGCAACAGGTCGCCGTTCAGACTTTCCTTCAGCGCATTCTTTTCAGCAGGCGACATCCGTTCGACGTCAACCTCGCCGTTGCGCAATGCGTCGCCGATATGCGTGATCTGCACGCTACGGGTTTGAAAATTAGCCGACGCGAAGGCTTCGTCCGTTTGCACGCGAATCTGGCGTGTTGCCGACGTTGCCACGCGCGAGGCATGAACGATCGCCGTGCAGCCCGTCTCGAAGCGCAACTTGGCGAAGGCGACGTCTTCGTGCCGACCGAGCAGCGATGTGCCGCACGCTTCGACATCCACGCACGGCGCCCCGACGAGCGACGCAATTAGATCAAGATCGTGCACCATCAGATCGAGCACGACGCCGATATCGGTCGAGCGGAACGAGAACATCCCCTCTCGGCGAGCTTCGATAAACCGCGGCTTGGCGATCTTGGCGGTCAGCGTCGTCCAGGCCGGGTTGAATCGCTCGACATGACCAACCTGCAGGGCCACTCGACTGCGACGAGCCAAATCAACCAGTTCTTCCGCTTCGCGCGACGACGCCGTCAACGGCTTTTCGACGAACAAATGCTTGCCGACCTGCAAGAAGTCCTGCGCCACGCGGTTGTGGAACTTCGTCGGCGAGGCGAGCACGACGGCGTCGACTTGATCAATCCATTCGCGATGGTCGGCCGACGTCGGCAGCGAGCAGGTCTCGGCCGCTTGAGCACGCGCCGCTTCCGAGGGATCGGCGACGGCGACGACGGCGAACTCCGGCAACGTTCGCAAGATTCGCGTGTGGATCTTGCCCAGGTGTCCGTAACCGACGACGGCGATTCGAATCGGGTTCAAGCCGCTCTCCTTAGCTGCTCACGCGATCGGCCATGCTTGCCGTCGTGTTGATGACTAATAAAGTCTAGTAACTGCAAGACCTCCGGTCCGAGTCGACCGTCGTCCCTCAAGCTTTGCCGTGCGCGATCGTGTCCGACGCGCGACCGATAGAGCAAGCGATACGCCTCCGACAAGTCATCGACGACGGCTGCGGAGAATTCATTCCGCTTCAGCGCGACGATGTTAACGCAGCGCGGCCGGGCCGGCATTCCTTCGACCAACATAAACGGCGGAACGTCGTGCAGTACGCGGCTGAGGCCGGCGGTGAAACTGTACGAGCCGATCGTGGCGTAGTGATGCACGCCGATGCCGCCGGACAACGTCGCGTGATCGTGAACATGGACATGTCCGCCGAGCAGCGTGTTGTTGGCGATCGTGATGTAATCGCCGAGCCGACAGTCGTGCGCCACATGGCTGCCGGCCATTAGGTAGGTGTGACTGCCGACGACCGTCACGCCCTCTTCTTTTTCCGAGGCGCGGTTGACCGTCACTCCTTCACGGAGCGTGTTGCCGTCGCCGAGAATGACTCGCGTGTCGCTGCCGCGATAACTCAGATCCTGCGGAGCGCCGCCGACGACGACACTCGGATAGAGCACGTTATCGCGACCGAGCGTCACCGAGCCCATCAGCGTAACGGAGTTTTCGAGTCGCGTTCCCGCGCCGATGCGCACCGCCGGACCGACGGTGCAGAACGGCCCGACGTACACGCCGTCGGCCAGTTCAGCCCGCGGATCGACCGCGGCGTTGGCTGCGATGTGGATGGCCATAGTCGGCACCTTGACGCGAAACGAACTTAAACTCAGGCCGTCCGACGAGCTTCCGACGGAGCCGCTTCGCTGAGCAGTGAACGAACCAAGTCGGCGTTCAAACGATGACCGCTCCGATGGGCCACGAAATGCCCGACGAGATCGCAATCGGC